>DASXLU010000249.1:0-4401 GCA_036496065.1 Candidatus Acidiferrum sp. | reverse complement strand
CCAGTGCCTGGAGGGCCCTGCACCAAAACGCCTCCATGTTCCTCGAGCTGCTGAGCAATTCGGATCTGTTCGGGATTCGCCGGTTTGCTGAGCAGCACTGCGCCATCGGCGTGAATGGTGTTCACGGGAAAATCGGTTTTTCCAACTTCGGAAATCGGCGACTCCTCTCCCACGATATTCAGCAGAGACCATGGCAGATCTTGCCGTGTGCGCAGGTCGGCGAGGGTACCCTCAATTGCAGCAGCAAACCCCAAGTTGCGCGCACGCAAAAACAGCACTGGGTCGCGGCCAATACACGGGTCGCTTGCTTCCTTGTTCGGTGCCTGGTCTTCAAGAAACTCTCCACGCGGAGACAATTGGACAACGAGGCGCTTCAGAAAGCCAGACGTGGACCCGTTGATGAGCGGATGGAAACCGCCTTCATCCAATTCCTCGCGGCACCGGCCGATAGCGCGTCCGTCCACATCCGACAGGGACTGGAACAACGCCGAGTACAATTCGACCGGATGGTCCGCTTCGGAGAGCGTGAACTCGGGTACAGAAGCATCGAATTGCAATTGAAGACGCTGAAGCAGGATCGGATGGAAGATGCCGCCTTCGGCTCGCCGCCAGCTCAGAATGCCGTCTCCAAGAATGAGCTCAACGCGCTCGGCTTCTCGATCGATACGACCGTAAAGAGCATAAAACGTTTCGAAGACTTTCATCGCTGCGCGCGCGGGTTTTTCTGTTTTCACCCAGTCGTCGCGCAAAAGCTTCCAACGCCCCAAGGCTGCGGTCCGGACGGGGTCGTCGGCAAACTTCACAATCGTCTGTCCGTGACTGTTTTCGGATTCTTCCCGTGTTTCGTCGACGGCGATGCTGTTTGATGGATCGTCCCATCCGTCTTCGAGCCACGCCGAAATCTCTTCAGGCGGTTCGGGCGGGCGAGTCAAGCGCGGACGCCGCACTTTCAGAACATAAATCGGGCCTGCGTCTTCCATTGCCTGGCCGTTCGCGCTTTTTGCCTGCGGGGAATTGGCTTTCGCTGCGCCCTTTTGAATGGATGAGTGGTCGGGGAGATCCCGCATCCGTAAGCTCCAGGGTTGTTCGCGAAGCTGGCGTTTCGCTGGATTACGGTGCTGGTTTAGCGCTTCGAGATAGCGGAAGACGCGTGTGAGTTTTTCACGCGCAACGCGGAGTTTTTCGGCATCCATGGCTCGCCGCCTTTACAGAAACACTTCACGGGTCTGAGGGTGGGTAGCGGAGATATCAGAATATCAGGCGAGGATGGGCTACCTCAATGGTACGCGGCTAGTACTCCGTATCTTGACGCCTCAGATGGTGCTGCCGTCGGGCAACGATATCCGGCTGAAAATTCAGAAATGATTCCGCGGCGAATTGAAACCGCGCTGCAACCTCCGGAATCGCCCAAACATCCTACTAATAGCGGTTCACAGCAGTTTCCAGCCTTAATGCTCCTTGTTGATTTTGCAGCCCAGCCCAAAAAGGGGCCTGTACCGTCGGACGGTGCTGTCTTCGCGGCACACCAATTCGGCTTTCGCCGCGGTCTGCGAGACTTACAAAATGATGGGACGATTCATCTTCGTAGCGTTGTGTCTTGCGACGGCCTCGGTGGCGCTCGGTCAGAATATCCGGCCAGCCTCTGCGGAAACACCCGAACCTCGTCCCATCGCCAAAACGGAGGGACGCAAGATTCTGGCTAGCATTCCTACTGTAGACGTCGAGTCAGAATCCGAAACGGACTGTTCCCACTTAGTTCACGATGTTTACGAACAAGCGGGCTTTCCATACGCCTACGTTAGTTCGCGCGATCTCTACATCGGAAACACAAATTTCACACGCGTGCGCGTGCCACAGGCTGGCGACTTGGTTGTCTGGCGCGGCCATGTCGGCATCGTCATCGATCCCAAACAACACTCTTTCTTCAGCTTAGTGCGTTCCGGTCCTGACACGCAATTCTATGACTCGCCCTACTGGCTTTCGCGCGGTATCGCTCGTTTCTTCCGCTACGTGACCGATAAGCCGATCCATGCCGATCGCACGCTCGAGGCTGCGGGCCACGCGGATCACAAACCTCTTCAGGGGGCTAGCGCCGGTTCGGAGAACCGTCCGCTTTCCAAACTGTCCAAGTCGGCATCTGCACGTGCGTCGCACCCTGTCCCTGCGGTTGACATCTTTAATCCGACGACAGTCGAAACTCCTCGCGAAATCGTTCTTCGAGTGGAGGGCAAAAAGCCTTCTCCCGACGAAGTAGTAGCCGCATTTGTTGAAATGAATCAGGATTCCGGTGATTCCCTCCGGACGGGCAGTCTGAACAATATCGGCAAATCCATAATCGTTTACCGGGAGCTGCGCGCCTCAGCAGTGCAAATTAAGGGCAAGCGCGGAACCGCGCTCGTTCGGATCGAATCTCTAGGCACTCTAGCGGATACGCAACTGGAGACGGAGCCTCGCTGGAGAGAACAGTCTCTGGAATTCGAGAAGACGAAAAGGGGCTGGGTGATGAGTCCGATCCAGGATGCTGCTTATGTCAAGCGTGAAGTCGCGTTGAAAGCTTTGTCCGTCCGGCTAGCGGACCTCGCAAAAAACACGGACGCCAATCCTGAACAAGAACGCGAGCAAAGACAGATCATTCGCCTCCTAAATTCTATGGTTGCCTACGAGTCCGGCGCGGCCTCAGCACAGAGTAATTAAAACGCGCGGAGTATGCGCTTCAAACTGTCACACTCGAGGGGGCACTCCTATCCACAATCGGGCCTGCGGCATCTTCTTCGAACACATCGAACGGAGCTATCACGTCCGTTGATTTCCTGCATTATTTGATTGCGGAACGAACTCTCTCGTCCAAACGACGCGTAGGCCTTCCGGTTTATGTTGTCGTCAGCGGTTACGTCGAACTTGATGGCGGCATCTTCCTCATGCTCCCAAGGCATAACCATATGTTTTTGAAATAGCGCTCCGAGCATTTCTGCACTCCACCCGCAGTAGCACTCTAGTTCGAATTTAGTTCCGTCTGGGACTTCGAGGCTTCGCATATCGAATAACCTCGATACGACGACGGTGTGATTACAAATTTTGCATTTAAATAAAAAGATAGATGCGTATCGTTCGGCTAACATGAAGGTCTCCATGGTGCCGGGACGTTGGGATGCGAGGGAAGGTAGATTTTTTCTTACCGCTTGATGCTAGTCAAGACTGTTAATACATTTTTGTTGAATAATGGCTGAGTTTCACAAAATCGTTATTGCATACAACCGTTATGAGTTCTCCGCGAAGTTGAGGTCGAACCGATTGCCTGTTTTCAGGCTCAGAATGAAATATCCGAGGAGGATCGATGGCGGGCAAAATATTGACTCTGGCATCCGAGCTGAAAGAGTTGCGCTCCAAATGGCAAACCCTATCGATCTATGAAAGATTCGAGCAATCGGTCGTTGCGGTCCTCACAATGGTGATTGCTGTGATCGTTGCCCTCGCGACTTGGCAATTGCTCCTTCACACTCTCAACCTTGTCCAAAGTCACCTGGTCAATCCTGCCGATTCCCAAGTCTTCCAGAGCCTGTTCGGGATGGTGCTTACCGTACTTATTGCACTGGAATTTAAACACACGCTGGTAGTCATTAGACATCATCGCCGCACTATCGTGCAGGTGAGGGCGGTGATACTGGTCGCCCTGTTAGCTCTCGTTCGCAGGTTCATCATTCTGGACCTCTACGAAACCACTCCGGGTACGATTGCAGCATTGGCTGGCGCGGCCTTGGCTCTGGGAGCGGTATTTTCGCTTGTGACCGGTCGCGAAGAACCGAACGAAGACGAAGCCCCCTAGTGATTCGTCGTCTAACGCGAGCGCGGAGAGATTTCGGGCACCAGCGATGCCGCGCGATCACTGGGTGCCGCGACTGGACTCGACCGGATTCGATTGGCATCTGGATAAATGACGGAGATTGTTCATGGTTCCACACCAAGAATCGGCGTATTCAGAGCCTTAGCCGCTCGTACGGGATCGAAGTACTCGCGCAGGAACGCAATCTTTTCGCCTTCAGCACGCAGGAACAGCACATAATCCTGGTCATAGATGCGGCCCGTAGCCCTGATAAGCCCCTGCGCCTTAAATTCGGCGACTGCCATCTCGGGATCAGCGAAGGGGTACACCTTGGTATCGAAGAAGCGGAAATTCTCCACCGCCCCCACGAACCACGTTGCGTGGTGAACCGCTTCTGCCCGTCCCGAAAGCCTTGCTGGATGGCCAATGGCAGGCGCATAGGCGAGTTCCCACAAAATATGATCGGCGATCAGCGTCTGCCATTGTGCGTTGTCGTCGACGAGCGTTTGGATATGTCGTTGCAAAAGTTCGGAGGCGACCGTCATCTAAATCTCCTGTTAACTCTGGGATTGCTCCTGGAC
>DASXLU010000248.1:0-2848 GCA_036496065.1 Candidatus Acidiferrum sp. | reverse complement strand
CCCGGCGCAATGCCCGGAATCAGCGATCGCACCAACAGTCGCGGCACGCTCCCGATCCCGTCTGGAAAATGATAAATGTACGGCTCGTCATCTCGGTGGGTCACTTCCATGCCGATTCCCGGGCCATCCTCATTCTTTATTCCCAGCCCAACAAATCCCGGCAGATATCCCAACCCGGCCATGTCTCCCGCTGGAACTGCATCGATTCCCACTCCGTATAGTCCGTACATCGAACTTTGGAAGAACGGGATCACATCCGGGCTGACCTTCACGTCCTTCAACAAATAATCTTTGTAGCTGGTCCTTGCTAGATACTCCTTCTTCTCCAGCGCATTGCGTGGCGCAAGATAATCGACTTTCTCCGTATACAATCGAAGCAAATCTTTTTGCGCATCGGGCGACAGTGGCGTCTTCGCCAGGAATTCCGCCCAAGGCGTCTGGTGCAGTCCGGGCACCAGCCGATCCGTGCCAAATGTTTCCTTGTCGAAAAACACTCCTTGCGTCAGCCCGCGTGAAGAATAGAATTTCTGGTCATAGTATTTCTCGAAACGCTGGACGTCGATGCCCAACTCCTGAAAAAGCTGTTTACCCTGTGCGCTATATAAGTTCGGCGCTGTAATCGTTTGCGATCCGCCGTATCCAATCAGCAACCGGCTCGGTGTGTGAAACTCATTGCGCTTCGCGTGCCCCCCAAAGTCGTCATGATTCTCCAGCACCAATATTCGCGCCTTCGGGCCAGTCGCTTTCCGATAGAAGTATGCCGCCGATAATCCGCTGATGCCCCCTCCCACAACAATCAGGTCGTACGTCTCCACGTCGCGTGTCGGATTCTCCCATTTTTTTCCTGCAGCCATCTCGTGCGCCACTTCCCACGAACCATCGTGACTTCCGCGCATTCCCGTTTTCGATGGCGGATAATATCCCTGAGCCTTTTCTGGCGCATACGCCTGCGCTTCGTCGCGCAACATTTCTTCCCAAAACGTTCCCGGCATTGCCATCGAGCCGCCGATCGCAACACTCATTCCGTTTAGAAAATCACGGCGCGCAATTTTTCGATTCATTCCCAAGTCACGATTGATTTTTTCGCTGCTCATCGGAGCCCCTTAAGTCTCTTTACGGTTACACCGCGCTGCAATTTTGTTTCGATATGCTTGCGTGCAAAGAGCTTAGCGCAGCTGCATTCATTGGGAAAGGCTTGCATGCCAAAATGGAACCTCCTTAACTTGCATTTAACATTTAAAATATCGTTATTCTTTAACGCTTCTTTGACTCAGAAATTGCTTCCAAAAGTGTATCTTCTGACTAGATCTCGGCCTCTAATAGAGTGACGATCGATAAGTCGAGTTTTCCCGGCTTAGCTGTTTTCCATTTGCTTTCGCCGTGGAATAAAATCTAAAGGAGTAGTTCATGAAAGTGTCGAAGTATTCTCTCGCAATTCTCGGTGCATCTTTTCTGCTCGCATCCGCAGCTTTTGCGGGAGCGGGAAACAAAGGCAAGCTTCACTTGGCGGAAACCGTCACGGTGGATGGCAAACAGCTCAAGCCAGGCGACTACAATCTCGAATGGACCGGTAACGGCGCAGACGCAAAGTTGAACATCACCAAGGGCAAGGACACAATTGCCACCGTTCCCGCTCAGGTCAACTCGCCGGATGCAAACCACGTCCGCGATGGCTACGGCAGCAGGACCGAAGCCGATGGCAGCAAGTCTCTAACCACGATCTATGTTGGCGGCAAGAACATTGAACTCGGTCAACCGGCCGCCGCAGCAGCCACACCTGCTCGCTAACTCTTAGCAGCACTCCGTGTGAGAGAGGGTCCGTCGAGGGCCCTCTCTTTTTTTCTTCCCAGATCCATTCGCGAGATATACCGCTTCGCGTCGCCGCATCGGGCATCCCGCTTTGAGCCTCGCCCGCGTATCGTCTCCCAATCTGTGGCATCCAATAGGGGTGGCTGGCGGATATGCGTCAGCACAGTCGAGGCTACATGCCCACTCTCGCGCGTCTACCCAACACGCCGCTCTCCGTACTTGATCTCGCCCATGTGCGTCAGGGCGGCACCGTCGAAGAAGCATTTCGCAATACCCGCGCCCTGGCGCAACACGCCGAATCGTTGGGTTACAAGCGGTTTTGGCTCGCGGAGCATCACAACATTGCTGGTGTCGCCTGTTCCGCCACTTCCGTTCTGATTGGCCACATCGCGGATGCAACATCCCGGATCCGCGTCGGGTCCGGCGGCATCATGCTTCCTAACCACGCGCCTCTGGTCGTCGCGGAACAATTCGGCACACTCGCTTCTCTTTTTCCTGGCCGCATCGACCTGGGTCTAGGCCGCGCGCCCGGCGGCGATTCCGCAGCAACGCGAGCGCTTCGCGGCTCCTTTCACAATATGGGCGACGATTTTCCCGAGCGCGTCGACGAACTGCGCCAATATCTAGCCGATCCGCAGCCGCCGCAGCAAGTCCACGCCTATCCCGGCGAGGGCACGCACGTTCCAATATATCTGCTTGGCTCCAGCGATTTCAGTGCACGGCTTGCGGGAAAACTTGGACTGCCGTTTGCTTTCGCCGCACATTTCCAGCCGCAACCGCTTTTGCCGGCATTGCGAATTTATCGCGCATCGTTTCGCCCGTCCGAAGTACTCGACAAACCTTACGCCATGGTGGGCTTGCCTGTGCTCGTCGCCGACACTGATGAGCAAGCACAGTTTCTCGCCACCACGCCAATCCAAATGTTCCTGAATTTGATTCGCGGAGTGCCCGGACCACTGCCTCCGCCCACCAAAAGCGTGAAATGGACTCCCGACGAGCGCGAGGCAGTCGTCGCCAAATTTGGTGCGGCAATTTTCGG
>DASXLU010000247.1:0-4246 GCA_036496065.1 Candidatus Acidiferrum sp. | reverse complement strand
AATTCCCGGGCACCCCGGAATTAATTCTCTCGGTGGGGAAAGACAAAGGTGCTGACATGTCGCAAATTCAACCTTGGCTCGCGCTTGGCGTCTTCTTATCTACGGCCGCAACAGACGCTATCTATGTTCTGTTCAATTCGGCAGTGTCGTCGCATCGACGAATACCTGCAGCTACGTGGAGCAGCGTTTGGTATCTACTCTCCGCATTTGCCGTTATCAGTTACACCAAAAACTGGATGTACGTTTGTTTTGCCGCTTCCGGGTCGTGGATTGGCGCCTACATTTCGATGACTCTGTTGGGCAGGGCGGCGACAGCCAGGGCGGAAGGGCGAGGACTTGCCCGGTAGCCGCGTATCAGAAGTCGCCAATCAGCCGCAGCCAGGCGAGCTGTTTTTCGGTGTATAATCCCCGGCAGTCTGGCTGTGGACAGATCAATCTTGAGCACTCCACCAAGTCCAAACCTCTGGGTTCCCGTATGTTGCGAGCGCGTCATGCGCTACAACATGTTTGTGCAACGTGACGGCACGGCATATGGCGCCTTGGTGTGCTCTGTGTGCAACAAGAACGTAACCTTCGAGCTCGAACATCAAGCAGAGATGAGCGCGTACGGAGAAGGCTCGCGAGTCCTGAGCATGCTTTGTTCTCCCAAGCCTCCGAATGTAGTACGGCGAAAGCCGGATGGCGACGGCGCCCTGGACGACAAGACATTGTGAAGCAGAGCACCGCTTTCTAACGAGCGGGTCCAGCGATGATTGGCCAGACGATCTCTCACTTTCGCATCATAGAAAAAATTGGTGTAGGCGGAATGGGCGTGGTCTATAAGGCCGTCGATATCCGCCTGGACCGTCCCGTTGCCCTCAAATTTCTGCCGGATAACATGATGCAGGATGCGCTGGCGTTGGAGCGATTCCGCCGTGAAGCGCGAGCTGCGTCCGCCCTGAATCACCCGGGCATTTGCACGATCTATGACATTGGCGAGCAAGATGGTCGCGCGTTCATCGCCATGGAATTCATTGACGGTGTAACGCTGCGCAATCACATCGGTGGGAAGCCCCTTCCTCTCGAAGAGACTCTGAAACTTGGGATCCAGATTGCCGATGCTTTGGATGCGGCGCACTCTGAAGGGATAATCCATCGCGACATCAAACCCGCGAATATTTTCGTCACCAAGCGCGGACAAGCGAAGGTCCTCGATTTTGGCCTCGCCAAACTCATCCCGAAAGGCATTGCGAAAACCGGCGCAGATGCCGGCAGCGAAGTGCCCGATTCCACTTCCATCGTGGGAATCATCAGCGGCACTCCTGCCTACATGTCACCCGAGCAGGTCCGCGGAGATTATCTGGATACGCGCACGGATATTTTCTCGCTCGGCCTGCTGTTGTATGAAATGGCTACCGGGCGTCAGGCGTTTAGCGGTCGCACGGGCGGCATGATCATCGAAGCCGTTCTGACACGCTCGCCTGTTCCCGCGCGAAGTATCAATCCCGATATCCCGCCGAAGCTCGAAGAAATCATTAACCAGGCTCTCCACAAGGATAGAGAGCAACGCCCCCAGCACGCGGCCGAGATACGCACGGAGCTGCAACGGCTGCAGCAAGGCGATTCTAGCTCGAGAGCTATAGAACAAGACACAAACTCCAGCCACATATCGACCGCGAATCACTTGAACTCGATCGGCGAGCACAGCGCAGGGAATTCGACCTCGCAAATGCGTGCACTCCGCCCAGGGCGCGTCGCCAAGGTCATCGACTCAGTTGCGGTTTTGCCTTTTGAAAACGTCAGTCGCGATCCCGATCACGAATATCTCAGCGACGGAATCGCAGGCAGTCTGATCAATCTTCTGGCCACCGTCCCGAAGCTGCGAGTGATCGCCCAGAGCACGGTCTTTCGCTACAAGGGCCGGGGAATCGATCCTCAGGCCGTCGGTCGCGATCTGAATGTCCGCGCGGTGCTCACCGGAAAAATTATCCAGAGCGGTGGCTCTTTGCGAATTGGCGCAGAGTTAGTCGATGTGGCCACAGGCACCCAGTTATGGGGCGCACAATACGATCGCAAGCCCGCTGATATTTTTGCGATTCAAGACGAAATCTCCAATGAGATCTCCGAGAAGTTGCGGCTAAAGCTCACGCGCGCAGAAAAAAAGCGTCTCGTCAAACGCCAGACCGATGATGCCGAAGCCTACCGCCTTTACCTGAAAGGTCGACATCACTGGAACCGCTGGACCGAAGACGGATTCTACAAGGCCATCGAATATTTTCAGCAAGCTGTCGACAAAGATCCCAGCTATGCTCTTGCATTTGCTGGCATAGCCGATTCGTACGTGCTTCTCGGATGGAATAGCTATCTGCCTCCGAAGGACGCTTTTCCTAAAGGCAAAATCGCCGCGATGCGCGCCCTGCGGCTCGATCCGGATCTCGGCGAAGCCCATACGGCACTGTCCGCCGTGTTATGGCTTCACGATTGGCAGTGGCCAGAGGCTCACGCGGAATTCAAGCGCAGCCTGGCACTCAGTCCCTCCTATCCGACTGCCAATCATTGGTACGCCGAATATTTGATGACCATGGGAAGCCACGCGGAAGCTATCGCCAAGATGAAAAGCAGCCAGGAGCTCGATCCGTTGTCCCTCATTATCAGCGACGGTATCGGATGGGCCTCTTACATGGCCCGCCGTTACGACGACGCCATGGAACAACTCCGGCGAACCGTCGAGTTGGATCCAAATTATCCCGTCACCTACTGGATTCTAGGCTTGTTGCTCAGGAAAATGGGCCACCATAAACTGGCCATCGCAGAAGGCGAGAAGGCCGTGAAGCTGTCCGGCGGCAGCTCTCTGATGCGCGCGGCTTTTGCGCAAACTCTAGCAACCGCCGGTAAGAAAAAGATAGCAATCCAGATCCTCAATGATCTCGTAAAGCTATCGAAGCAAAAATACGTTGCACCTTACTTCTTAGCCGGAATCTACGTCGGCTTGGCAGAAGAAGACAACGCAATGGAATGTTTAGAGAAATCCTACGAAGAGCACTCTCACTGGCTGATGTATCTCCACATAGATCCGAGCATGGACGGCCTGCGGGCCAACCCACGTTTTCAGGACCTGTTGCAACGTGTCGGCCTTCCCTTACGGAGCGCGATCGTCACCTAGTAGTCGTCCGAGACACGATGCCCGGCAACTTTGTCAATGCACGGTAGGTCGCCTAAACACACAAATATACTGTTGCTCAGGCTTATTCTGGACCGCATTCTTCAGTCCTTCCCTTGATTAAGGCTTGGACTTGTTAACAGGTGACGCTTTATCTAGCGTGGAAATTAGAGACGAAGCGCTTGCGGGCGCTTGAACCGTTCCCCCAAGAACGATGTCTTTCGCTTCCATTTTCTTGCCATATAAATTCTTGTTCGCGTCGTTGTCCGGTCTCAGCGTGGATCCTTCGAGTGAGACGCCTGCAAACAGTCCCCGCGCTCTCGAATAAGACAAAATATCGGCGCGCAAAGTCACATCTGTCTCGGCAGAGGCGGTTCGTCCGACCGGTCCCGCCGCCGCAGAGGCATCGGCGCCCAATTTCACCTTGCTCGACAAAATTCCAGAAGCAGCCCGGGAATTCATCAGCAGCAGCACAAAATCTGTCGCCTGTCCTCCAAGCTGCAGACCCGCACTGCCTCCCTCGAGAGCCATCATCGTTGGAGCTCCCCATTTGCCCTGGAAGTCCTTTCCTCCCCGGCAGGTCATCACGCCGCGCCCATAACTACCGCCTATTCCAATGGCAAATTTCACCACCGAAGGAAGCACAACCACACAGTCAGCCTTGTCCAGAACGCTTTGCGGGATACTGTCTGGCGCGTTTAATATTTCCTGCATTACTTTACCGGCGTTCTCAACACGTTCTTGCTCTTTGTCCTCTCCGTACGCTGGGAGCGAAGACGCTGCCAGCAGCCCGATGGCAATCCACTTCTTCATAACTCCTCCTTTTCATTTTCAAATCTGGTCTGCAGAAGCACGGCTATTCCATTCGAAACCACGCTAGTTACTGCTGCCTCCGGGGTTATCCAACTTCTTCATGGCTTCGTCAATGGCTTTTTTCATGCTCAAGGTATCGGAACCCTGGCTCGGGGGGAAGTCCTGCAGACTCTTCAAATGGGCCGCGAGAAATGGCCCAGCAGCCGTCGGTGCCCACAATTTGTGCGCAAAAAAGTCTCTCCCGATGTAGCCATACTCTTCGGAATCCGGAGTCATCTTCTCCATGGGGTCCAT
>DASXLU010000246.1:0-3390 GCA_036496065.1 Candidatus Acidiferrum sp. | reverse complement strand
ACGCGCTGCGCAGTTGGCAAACTTCCGGCCGCTGGATCTGGAGCAAACTATCCGACGTGGCCCTGGCGCTGGCCTGCCTGAGTCTAGTCTGGTTCCTCTTCCTCTGGAAGCTAATGAACTTCAACACGCGCTACTAACCGTCGCGGATTGGCCCGACTGTGCTCTCCGGCAATCACCCGTAGTTTGAGGGTGCCCCACCCTTGGTTTTCAAGGGTGGGCCTCAAGTCATGCACTAGCCGCTACAGGTGCATTAGAAATTCCGGGTTGTCCGGCAAATCGCATTCGAACTTCATCGCATGGAAGTTCTCATCAAACTTCCGGATGTAATTTTCCGTCCGGCTCGCAATGTAAAAATGATCTGAGTCGGTGAATGCCATCCCCCCACCATTTTTTACATTCAGGCCTGGAACTGGCGACAGCTTGAAATCAGCAGCAGGCTTCGGAAGCTTTGCCGCAAACACTTCATCGCCACCACTGACATACAAGCTGCCGCGATGTACCGCCAAGTGCACAGGCGATTCCACCTGGTTACTCTGCCCCAATAATTTTCCGTTGCCGTCATAGATTTTTATTCGCCCCGCAGGTTGGTCCGCCACGTACAGCGTATCGTTTGCCCACACCACGCCGCGAACCGAGTGCTTCTTATCGCCTTGCGCTGAGTATTCCAGTCCCATCGGCGCTGCAACGGGCGTTGTAGCTGGCTGGCTCAGATTCCCCACGCTCGACGCGACAAATGTCCCCGGCAGAAATTTCCCATTCGCTGGCAATGCTGGGGCAACCTCCGCCGGTGTCGCGCTCTTGCCATTCGCAGAGACCTTCAGCCGCGTCACCACATTTGTGTCTTGGCTCGACAGGTAGCAGTAGCCCTTGCCGTCAAACGCAAAATCAAATGGATGCAGTATGCTCTTGCACGATTCACGCGACACAAATTCTCCCGCGTACCGGTAATCCGTCCCCGTGCCTTCATAGCACAACACTCCGTTTTGCGTATTGTTTGCGTTCACCACGTACAAAAACTTGCCGAACGTGTGAATGCCGCGCAGTTCGTCCAGGATCACTCCTCCCGGTTGTTCCAGTACGCGCGGAGTTATTTTCTCGCCATCCTTTTCGTAGGCATGAACATTGTTCTTGTGTGGATTCTTCTCCGGCTTCCCGCCGTGCAACGTAACAAAAAGCATTGCCCGCTCTCCCTCAGTCCTTCTTCCTCGCTGATTCTACCGCGACAACCTCACTCACTCGATAAAGCACTTCTTCGCGCCTCCACTGGATAGTGCAACTCGCCTCGTGATACGTTTCGTCAGGTTGCTGCACTATTACTGGAGAAGGCCAGTTCCAGTTAGGTCCGATCCTGACCGCTTACCAGACTCTCTCCTCGCTGTACGTCTGTGGCTTATCCAGTAGGCCCTAGCCAACCCTTCGCGCGAAATAAAGGAGCCTGCCATGATCCTCAATTTTGCTTTGATTCCAGCCCATGCGGTTCAACGACCGAGCAAACATTCCGTCGCCAATCGCACTTCTCATTGGCGTCCTCTATTATTTATACCGATCGCAATTGCCCTCTTTTGCGGCGCCGCGCAAAGCCAAGCCCAGGACACGCCGCCTACTAAGCCCTCCGATCAGCAGACGAAGAAAGCCTTCTCCTCTTCCAAAGACCGTCTCGCAGCTATGCACCAGGCCATGCTCTATTCCCCGAAAGCAGTCGCCGATGCCGATATCATGGTCGGTCCGGACCAAGACAAAAAGCAGTTCCAGTTGCATTTCAACGACAAAGTAATCTGCGACTTCGCCACTCCCGGCTCCCAAATGGGCGGCAAGACGGAAAAATTTGCTTGCAAGATCACTCGCGTCGAAAGCACCAACGGCCAGGTGCAGACTCTAACGCCTGACATGGATGAAGAACCCGTCAAGGTAAAATTCGGCGCCAACGACAATGAGGTGTATGCCGAAATCGTGGCTACTCGCCTCATGTGGGCGCTCGGATACTATGCCGACGCCTGGTTCCCGGTCCGCGTCGAATGCCACAATTGCCCGGAAAATCCCGAGAGCGGTTCGGGCGCGGCAGCCGTTCGCACTTACGACCCCGCTACCATCGTTCGCAAATTTCCGTGGCACAAGATGACCGAATCCGGCAAAGACGACGAAGGCTGGAGCTGGAAAGAATTGGATGCCGACAACGGCCGTCCAACCTACGAGCGCGACGGCCTCAAACTTCTCGCCGCATTCATGCAGCACAGCGACAACAAGCCTCCTCAGCAGCGCTTGGTCTGCCACAAGGTCACTGTCGACGACAAAACTCAACCGCCCGCGACCACCTGCGATCAGTCCGTCATGCTCGTCCAAGACGTCGGCGCAACTTTCGGCACCGGCGGTGCCTTCACCAATAATTCTTCCGCGAAAATGAATCTCAAAGGCTGGGCTGACCTGCAACTTTGGAAGCAGGTCGGTACCGACGGCGCTCCCAAGCAGTGCCAGGCCATTCTGCACAAAAGCATGTCTGCCAAGGACGGTCTCGGCGATCCCATGATCAGTGAAGAAGGACGCCGCTTCGATGCGGGCCTGATGTGCCAACTCTCCGATCAGCAGATCCAGGATTTGTTCAAGGCTTCGCGCGCCGCAGAGATGCCCGAATACCACAACAGCGATGGCAGCTTCAAAACTGGCGTTGACGAAGCTTCAATCGAACGCGACTGGGTGGCGGCATTCAAGCAGAAGCGCGAGCAGCTCGCCAAGGGCCGCTGCAACTGGAAAGAACAGCCTGCCAATCTTGCGGCCATCGATAATCCCGCGAATCTACCGACCGTGCCAAATTTCTGCACCGCCAAACCGTTCTGAATCATTTTCAAATCTGCCAACCGCATCCGCCGGTAACATTTCTCCGGCCGCAATTGCTCTCGCCAGGCGGGTGGCCACTGGCTACTTGCGATGACGGTGTCGCGCCAGCCTTATCGCATTTGTTGGCTTTGCTCCATCCGTCGGAGGATGCGCAGGAGTGTAAACGTCCACTTGCCCTCCGTACGTCGCCACAATCACTCGTCCGTCGGCCACTACTGGAGGACAAAACTTGCTGAAGTGAAATGTATTGTTGGGAATGTGCTTGCTGTCCCACAACAATTTCAATCGCGGCGTGCCGTCCGTATTGTTAACCGGGTCCAGATTCGTCGCATCATAAGCCCGCAAAATCCCTTCCACCACGTGCCGGTTAGCATCACCCGAAATCGGGGCCGTCGCCCAGATAATCCCTGAATCTGTCTGTGTACCGTCCGAGCTCACGATTACGAAGCCGCCCGGCATTCCTCCCAGTCCTCCCATTCCTGCAGAAGCGGTTTCCGCGCTTTTCGCCACAAACGTCGCTTTCCCGCTGCCGTCGATCGTCCACGCGCGAAGATGCTC
>DASXLU010000245.1:0-4008 GCA_036496065.1 Candidatus Acidiferrum sp. | reverse complement strand
ATTCGTCTTCACCTACGATGCCGCCAAAATCCTCGAATCCCCCGACGCTCACGCCGCCCTTTCCCGTCAATCCGCGCGCGACGTCATCCGCCATCTCGCCTTATTGCTTCTCGACTCGCCGCCTCTCTCGTCCGAGCAATTCCAGCAACTCGTCGCTCAACTGAAAATCGATATCCACGTTCGCAGCCGCGACCTCTTCCATCCCATTCGCCTCGCCCTGACTGGCCGCTCCGGCGAAGGCGAATTCGATCGCATCATCCTTCTCCTCGACGAAGCCTCCGCCCTCCCTTTCGCCACTCCTGTAAAATCCTCCCGCACCCGCATCCTGGAATTCTGCTCCGCCCTGGATTGAGCATGCAGCACGCCCCGTCATACCGAGCGCAGCGAGGCATCTCTCTTCGATCCCGCGTCTTGCCTCTCCCGTCTCTGTGCTCTCTGTGTCCTCTGTGGTGAATCCTTCCTACTCTTCGTGTGCCTCTACCTCCCTCCCCAACTTTCCACTTTCCTCTTTCAACTGTAAACTTCCCCCATGGACCGTTTCACCGGCATCCACGCCGTTCGCGAAGCCCTCGAAGCCGGCAGCACCTTCGACCGCATCGTCATCGCCAAGGGCCGCCAGGATTCGCGCGTAGAAGAAATCGTGCAACTCGCTCGCGAACGCAGCATTCCGGTCCGCTTCGAAGATCGCGGTCAACTCGATCGCATCGCCAACACCCGCGATCATCAAGGCGTCGTTGCCCTCGCCGCCGCGCGCGCTGCAGCCACCCTGGAAGACATCCTCGCCCGTGCCAATCACGACAAAGGACAGATCGGCCTCGTCGTCCTACTCGATGGAGTCGAAGATCCGCACAACCTTGGCGCCATCATTCGCACAGCCCTCGCTGCCGGCGCGCATGGTGTTGTCACTCCCGAACGACGCGCCGCTGGCCTCACCGAAGCCGTTGCACGCGCCTCCGCCGGAGCGCTCGCGCACCTGCCCGTCGCGCGCGTCACTAATCTGGCCCGCACCATGGAAGAACTAAAAGAAGCTGGCTACTGGCTCGTAGGTTTGGATGAAGAAGGAGAGAAAAGTTACACCGAGGTCGACTACACCACGCCAACCGGCATCGTCATGGGCGGCGAAGGCAAAGGTCTCCACGAACTGACTCGCAAGCGCTGCGACTTCGTTGTCTCCCTGCCCACCACCGGCCCCGTCAAATCCCTGAACGTTTCCGTCGCCACCGGCGTCGTCCTCTTCGAAGCCCTTCGCCAGCGCCACCACAAGAAGTAGCCGTAGAGGCCGCCCGTACTTCACGCCTTTGTACGGGTCCAGCACTGCTGGACCCCATGTCCGCAAGATCACCAATGTGAGTGATTCTGATATCAGCTATCCGAATCTTCGCGGTTCTCAACGCCGCCTATCCGCCCCACCCTACTCCTCATACGCCATCAACGAAAACACATCCAACCCCGGCAACTTCTCGCGCCCATGCAAAAAATTCAACTCCACGGCGAACGCCGCCCCTTCCACAATTCCGCCCAGCGATCGAATCAGCTGCACCGCCGCCGCCGCCGTTCCGCCCGTCGCCAACAAATCATCACACAACAAAACTCGTTCGCCCTTGCGCACGGCGTCTTCGTGCATCTCCAACGTGTCCGTCCCATACTCCAGCGCGTACGAAACACTCGCCGTCTTCGCCGGTAGTTTCTTCGGCTTGCGTATCGGAATAAATCCCGCGCCCAATCGATACGCCAGCGCCGGCGCAAAAATAAATCCTCGCGCCTCGATCCCCGCCACCAGATCAATCTGATGCCCTTCGTAGTGCGTGCACAGCCGGTCAATCAGTCCCTTGAACCCCTTCTTATCCTTCAGCAGTGTCGTCAGGTCATAAAACAAAATCCCCGGCTTTGGATAGTCCGGCACTTCGCGGATTAATTTCTGCAATTCATCCATTCCATCGGCTCCTCATCACTCCGTCATTTCCACCACAAACTGTCCCGCGTATTTCGGTCGCACCGGCTCCGGCTCTTCCGCAACGTTTTCCACTCGCGCCATCATCGGCCCTTTTCGCAACGCTGCTCGCAATTCGCCCAGCTTTTCCGCCGTGCCCATCGCGAACACTTCCACGGTTCCATCCCGGCGATTTCTCACGTATCCATGCAAGGCCAACTTCTCGGCCACACGTTCCACATACACGCGATAACCGACACCTTGCACACGTCCAGACACATAATATCGCCGTGCCATCACCTCATTTTTCACAGTGACCGATTTTAGCAGACCCGCTCGCCTTTCTTGACGGGTTGCTTGATTCTGTAAGGGCGCAGCACTGCTGCGCCCCAGTTGCCAACCAATCTCACTCTTGCAATGAATGTGATTGGGCTGGTCTTGGGTTTGCCTCCGTTTCCGTCAGCCGTGTACCATGCATCCAATCTCTATGCCCAATACGTTGCAAGTTTGTCTGCCCAAGATTTCGCGCTATCTCATCATTGCCGCAATTTTCCTGACCTCGTTCGCATTCGCCATCACTCTGCGCGCCCAGGAAAACCCCTCCGGACCGATCGAGCCGCCTCCCGAACACAAAGTCACTCGCGTTCTCGGTGTTCCCGAACCCGAAGCGCCTCCATCCCTGCCGCCAGCCTTAATCATCAAGGGATTTTCGCAGAAGGAAGATCTATACGCCGAGGCTCGCCCATCCTTCGCCTACCGCAAAACAATTCGCATCCAGGAATTCGGCTTAGACGGCAAGCCTTCCGGCGAATTCAACGCCACCTATGACGCCGTTCGCTCCGCCGATGGCAAGCTCTTCGAAAAGGCCATCTCCGCTCCCGAATCCTCACTGACATACATTCCGCTGGAGCCCGACGACGTGCAACAGCTCACGCGTCTTCCCGGCTTCCCGGTCACTTCCAGCCAACTCGCCAAATACGACCTGCAATTTCTTAGCACCGAAACCGTCGACGAGATCGACTGCTACATTTTCCAGGTCAAGCCAAAAACGCTCGACCGCCAGCATCCGCTCTTCGATGGCATTATCTGGGTCGACCAGAAATATCTCGAGGTCGTAAAAACCTACGGGAAGTACGTCACCGATCTCGGTGAAGCCCATCCCATGTCGCTTCCATTCGGCATCTTCGAAACCTACCGCGAAAATGTCGACGGCAAATACTGGTTTCCCACATACACCCGCTCCGACGGCGTCTTCAAAACCAAAGACCGCGACATCCCTATCCGCATGACCATCAAGTGGACCAACTTCAAGCCCTTCCCCGCCGCAGCCGTAACGCCGACTCCCGCCGCTGCTCCCACGACGCAAGCGCCTCCAACTCCGAAACCGTAGCCGTGCCCGAGTCCTCCGTTATCTCTGTGCCCTCTGTGCTCTCTGTGGCAAATCCTATCTCTTAGTCTTTCTCCCGGCTTTCCCGTCGACATATAGTTCCCGCAATAATCCAGGCAATTCCCGTAAGTCCTTCAGCAGAAACTCCGGCCGCGCCGCCCGCAGCCGCGCTTCCGTCGGAAATGGTCCCAGCACCGCGATCCCTCGCACGCCCGCCGCTCGCGCCATCTCCATATCTTCCGGCGTATCCCCCACGTACACCGCCTCCTCTGCGCGCACCTTCATGCGCTCCAGCGCCTTCAGCAATGGCCCCGGATGCGGCTTCTTCTCTTTCGTATCACCGCCGCAGACCCGTATCCCAAACGTGCTGGTCAATCGAAACTCCCGCAATTGCCGGCTCACCCGGTCGCGATCCCCGCTCGTCACCAGTCCCAGCTTCCAGCGCCGCGCCAACCGCGCCAGCACCTGCCTCGTCCCCGTCATCAGTTTCGAACGGTGCTTCGCATAGTGTGTCCGCCACAACTGATCCGCCTCGTCCCACCGTTCATTGGGTATCTCCGCGGCCCG
The DNA here is from genome assembly GCA_036496065.1 of Candidatus Acidiferrum sp. Classification (GTDB taxonomy): domain Bacteria; phylum Acidobacteriota; class Terriglobia; order Acidiferrales; family UBA7541; genus Acidiferrum. The sequence continues at coordinate 124 of DASXLU010000245.1, read as the reverse complement.
GTACACCGCATACCAGTCCGGCGAATAATGTTTCTCCAGTTCCTGCAATCCCCAAGGCACGCCCAACTCGCAAAACATCGCCAGATACGATTGCGAGTCCGCATGGAACGAATCAATCAGCGTT
>DASXLU010000244.1:0-31052 GCA_036496065.1 Candidatus Acidiferrum sp. | reverse complement strand
TGTCCTTCCGGCTTGATGCCCGTCTCCTCTTCAAATTCGCGCTTTGCAGCGGCGAATGGTTCTTCGCCAGTGCCCACTTCTCCCTTGGGGATGGACCAGGCACCAAAATCCTTTTTTCGCCACAGCGGTCCGCCCGGATGGGCCAGGAAAACTTCCGCTTCAGGCTCACGCTTCCTGTACATCAGAAGGCCTGCACTCACTTTCGGCATTCGCTAGGGTCCTGTCTTTTTCCATCGAGGTCTAGGCTATTCCGGCTTCTCGCGATCGGCGCTTTTTCGTTCTTTGCGTTAGAGAGGCAGAGGTTCGTTATCTTTTTCTTTCTGATTATTACCCACGTAGCGCTCCAGGGTTCTACGTGCCAGGTCCTGGCCGCCAAGACCAAAAGCGAGGGCCAAACCCAGCATCACAGCGCCAAAAACAATTGAAAAGGCCGAGATGACCGTCTGTCTGGCCACGCCGAGCTCTTCGAGCGTCATGGTAATTGCGAGAATCCAAATTACGAAGCGGATGGCCCAACTAAGAATCCGCGCGGAAGAATGACCCGCGTTGACGGCCGCCAAGAGGGCAGTGCGCGACAGGAAATTTGCAATCACAGCGCCTAAGAACAGAATCAGGATGGCGACGAATATTTCGGGCAGAAAACGGAACAGTCGCGAAATCTGTTCCTGAAGGCCGGCGACTCCAAGGACGCTGAGGCCAACCAAGATGAAGCTTATCCAAGTGACCCAAAAGACCGAACGGCTGAGGAGTTCGGACATCGCCGGAAGATGAGCCATTCGTAGAAACCGCGAAGCGCCTGCTTCCTCAGACATGCGATCGAGCTTGGTAAGACTGAGCACGGCTCGCAAGGTGTGCTTGAGTATGAATGCCGCCAACAGGCCGAACAGAATGATGATCAACATCACCAGGAATCGCGGAAGAAATTCCGCAACCATGTGAACCAAATTGTTGTAGACCTGTTCTAAACCCTGGAGGATGGTCTCTCTCATGATTTCACCTCAACCTTTGCCTTCCATTTCTCCCTGAGATATGGCTTCTGCAGTTCGAACTCGCCGCAAAGCATTTCGTTTGCCGCTTCGATTTCGGCTGGTGATGAATCGGAGTGTTCCACAAGAAAAGAATGAGTCATGCCTCGATATAGGGGCGCTAGGGCTTGCACTAGGTGGTCCCGGTTGATTACGGCATGATGGTAGGAAGCCGCAAAATCATAGAGAGTCCGCACCCACAGATCAGACTTAAACCGGAATTTGCCTTCTTCCAGCGCAACCATGGTCTTGATTTCAGCGTGAGTTTCCCGGTCGAGGATCGAATTCAGGATCGGCTCCAGTTCCGTGACGCCGGTGCGGAACATTTCGAAAATCCGGTGTCGGTCCAGTTCGGTTGTGTCCGTCGTGAGTTCGGTGGCCGGTCCGAATGTGGGGATTTCCTGGTTTCGGTCAGAATCCAACCACAAGGGTTGCTGCGTTTCCAAGCACCAAAAAAGAGTTCCCACAGTTTGCCGCAAAATTTCCACGATGTCGGTCGTAGCCCCTCGCGGTGGCGGCGCCTTTTCGCCAAGAAATGTCTGGCAACAGCGGTAATCGGAGCCAATCGCGGAGATGGCCATCCAAGCCTCTGGCCGCGCGCGGATGGCTTGTTCGTTCCATACATCCTGATTGAGGCAAAGCGAAGCGAGGCGGCCCGAAAATCCCCATTCATCCGAATACAATTCACGAATGCCACAGCCAAAAACCGCGCGGCTCATCGGGTAGAGAAGATTTCTCGCCAGCAATCCTTGGAATTTATGGCGACTGTAGAGGGGCGCCACAAAATCGAAATTTTCCCGGTAGGCCGGTCGCAACAAGCTGGCAATCGATTCTGGCGTGAGATTGGGTGTGGCAGGGGACACCACTGCGCAAGCTCGCGCCTGCAATAGGTCTGCGGCGGCGAGAATTGTGCGCAGGGCTTGTCCTGGAGAAGGCGGAGCAGAAAAATTGGCTTTCACGCGCTGCACCGTGCGAAGGGAAGTGATTCCCGGCGGACGTGCGGTCTTTTCCTGTGAATTGTCGCCAGAGTTCAAGGCGGATTGGTTTCCGTCTTTGTCCTCTCCTGCCACGTTAACGATAACCACGCGCTGCCTGACGAAGTGCGTTCGAAAGCTTTGTTCGATTGCGTGCACGGCGGGACTGATAACGTTAGTTGGATTGGGCGAAGAGATGCCCACGAGAAGATCCACTTCGCCAACGCTAATCAACTGGCGAAGTAAATCGTCTGCTAGGAATGTGTCTTCAGCCAAGGCGTTAAATTCCCACTTTCAATAGCAATTTCCGGGAAGATCAAATCCGTCGAAGATGAAACCAATAAAACTGATAAGGCCCTAGCGTAAGCAAATACGGCAGGCTAGCAAACCGCGGAAACAAACTCCTACCGAACATCTCTATCGGTACGTAGCCCTTATATCGCTCGACGTCCAGCTCAACCGCCTGCGCGGTACTGGAAAGATTGTTGACGATAAGAATGGTATCGGAACCGAACTGACGAATGTACGCCAATACGCGGTGGTTCGAAGGATTCAGAAATTCCATCGTCCCCCGGCCGAAAACTCGTGGAAATGAATTGCGCACACGGATCAAGGATTTCATCCACAGCAGTAGAGAATGCTCGGATTTTTCCTGCGCGTATACATTGACCGCGGGATAACCATATACAGCATTCGAAATCACGGGTGCGTAAAGGCGCTCCGCGTCGGCAGAGGAGAAGCCAGCATTGGCGGTGGCGTTCCACTGCATGGGCGTTCGAACGCCATTGCGATCTCCCAGGTAGATGTTGTCGCCCATTCCGATTTCGTCGCCGTAATAGACAATCGGTGTGCCGGGCATCGACATTAGCAGTCCGTTCAGCAACTCTACTCGTCGCCGGTCGTTGTTCATGAGCGGAGCGAGCCTGCGGCGTATGCCCCGATTGATACGCATGGTCTTATCCGTTGCGTATTCGTCGTACATATAGTCGCGCTCGACTTCGGTCACCATTTCCAGGGTAAGTTCATCATGGTTGCGAAGAAAGATGAACCACTGGCAAGTCTCCGGGATTTCCGGGGTCTGTTCCAGAATCTCTATGATCGGTTTGCGATCTTCAAGCTTTACGGACATGAACATGCGTGGCATTAACGGAAAGTGGAATGCCGCGTTGAATTCGTTGCTGTCGCCGAAATATGCGCGCACATCCGCGGGCCACTGGTTCGCTTCTGCGAGGAGCATTTTGTCTGGATAGTTTGCGTCGATGCGTTTGCGGATCTCGCGAATGATCGCGTGAGTCTCCGGCAAATTCTCGCAGAGCGTTCCTTCGCGCTCGACCAGAAAGGCGACGGCATCCAGCCGGAAACCATCCACTCCAAGGTTCAGCCAAAACTTCACAACTTCCCAAACTGTTTCGAACACGGCGGGATTATCGAAATTGAGGTCGGGCTGATGACTGAAAAATCGATGCCAGTAGTACGATTTCGAAACTGGATCCCAAGCCCAATTTGAGGTTTCGGTATCCACGAAAACAATCGGGACACCGGAATACCGGGTGTCGGTATCGCTCCAGACATACCAGTCCCGTTTAGGGTTGTCGCGGGAACTTCGCGCTTCCTTGAACCAAGGATGCTGGTCTGAGGTGTGGTTCACAACCAATTCGATGATGACGCGGATGCCGCGGCTGTGTGCAGCGTTTAGAAAGGCCTTGAAGTCGTCAAGAGAGCCGTAAGTGGGATTGACGGAACAGTAGTCGGCGATGTCATAGCCGTCGTCTCGCAATGGAGAAGGATAGAAGGGAAGAAGCCAAATGGCGGTTACGCCAAGCTCCTGCAGGTAATCGATCCGCTGTGTGAGACCAGCGAAATCACCTATGCCGTCCGCATTGCTGTCGGAAAAGGTCCGCACATGAAGCTGGTAAATAACGGCATCCTTGTACCAAAGGTTGTCCTTTTGCAGCGGCAACGGTCTAATCTCCTGTCCGTCTCACAGCATCATCAATTCGCCATATCACGATCGATACTGTTTCAGTTGCATTGACCGCTCTCAGAACGATGCGCGGCACGGCCAACAAGTTCAGCGGGAAGCAAACCTGAATCCCTCTCCAAAGATATCTTGTATCGTGTACCAAGTCATCCTGCACGATTTCCTGGCGCATTCCCGCAAGAGGAGGTTGCGCTGAGGGCGAAGTTCGAAGAACATTAATAGCTCGGGCATTCGACAGCCTTTGCCCGACTACGCGTGGAGCAACGACTACACAACGGAACGGAAGAATCGCTGCTGGCGAGGCAGGAAGCGCTCTTTCGGGTGTCGCGCGCGATCAACGTTTATCGCGATCCCAAGTCATTGTTTCGCGTGCTCGCCAGTGAATTGCGCCAAGTGGTCGCCTTCGATTTCGTGGCGTTGTTTTTGTACGACGAGAGCAGCAATAAAGTGCGAACCACGGTCCTGGAGACCGACCAAACCCCACCCTTCGCCATCCCTCCCGATTTTCCTGCCGAAGAAACCATGACGTGGTGGGTGTATCAGCACCAGCTCCCGGTGTTGATTTCATCGCGTGACGACGAGAAACGATTTCCGCAGATGATGCAATTGCACAGGCAATTTGGTGTTCAATCGTCATGCGTGCTGCCGCTCACCACTGCTTACAGGCGCCTGGGAAGCCTGGGATTTGGCGCAAGACATCCGAATGCCTATTCGACGGACGAAATGCGCTATTTATCTTTGGTTGCGGACCAGGTGGCGCTGGCTGTCGACAATGCTCTGCGCGACGAGCAGCAGCGCACCGGCGAGCTTTTCCTGGAGGAGGGGCAAAAAGTCAGCCACACGGGAAGTTGGATGCGGAATCTGCGGACCGGCCTAGTCAAGTGGTCGAAAGAACATTTTCGAATCCTCGGCCTCGATCCGGAGGTCGACAAACCCTCGCGAGAACTTTTCTGGACACGCGTGCATCCGGAAGACCGGGCAACGCTTGAGCGAGCCGTAGAACTGGCGATTCGCGAGAAGCAAAATTTCGAACAAGAGTTTCGAATCGTTCTTCCCGGCGGCACGCTGAAATATGTTTATGGAATAGGCCACGCGGTTGTCGACGAGAATGGCGAGCTGCTTGAGTTCGTGGGCACGACCATGGACATTACCGCGCGGAAGCATGGCGAAGAAGAATTGCGTAAACAAAAGGCGCATTTCGAAAAGTTATTCGAGTTAGCGCCCGAGCCTATCGTTCTCCGCGACACCGAGAATCGGATCCTGCGTGTAAACCGGGAATTTACTAAATTGTTCGGCTTCACCGCGGAAGAAGCGCTCGGGCGAAATATCAGCGAACTGATCGTGCCCGATGGTTTCTGGGACGAGTCAGAGGAACTCCGCGATGCGCTAAAGAGAGGCGAGCGAGTAGACGCGGAACTGGTTCGGAAGCGTAAAGACGGAAAAAAGCTGGTCGTATCTTTGGTGGCCGCGCCGGTAAGAGTGGAAGGCAAATCTCCGGAAATTTACGGCATTTATCGCGATATTACCGAGCGGAAACGCTCCGAAGAGGCATTGCGGCGCAGCGAAGCTTACCTGGCTGAGGGGCAGAGGCTGAGCCAAACAGGAAGTTGGGCGCGTTGCGTATCGTCGGGAGAAGTGTATTTCAGCCAGGAGAGCTATCGGATTTTCGGTCTCGATCCAAATATCAAGATGACGCTCGAAGCCGTTCTGAGTCGGATTCATCCTGATGACCGTCTGCCATTTGAGCAGATTATTCGCAGGGCTATCGAGGATGCCAGCGATTTCGAAACAGACTATCGCGTGATTCGCGAGGACGGCTCGCTACGCCACATTCATGTGCTGGGTCATCCGATCAAGGATGCGGACGAAAAAGCAGTGGAATTCGTCGGGACGATCATAGATGTGACCGATAAGCGGTTATCGCGGAAGGCTCTTGAGGACGCGCTGGTCGAAATCAGCACCCTGAAAGAACAGCTTTATCAAGAAAACGTAGCTCTGCGGCAGGAAATCGACGAGACGTCTATGTTTGAAGAGATCGTCGGCAAGAGCAGCGCGTTACAAAGAGTGTTGAAGGAACTGGAGACTGTCGGTCCAACTGATTCCACCGTAATCATTTACGGGGAAACAGGCACGGGCAAGGAATTAATTGCGCGCGCTATCCATAATCTGAGTTCGCGGCGTATCAACGCTTTTGTGAAGGTAAACTGCGCCGCGATCCCCACGGGACTGTTAGAAAGCGAGCTTTTTGGGCACGAAAAAGGGGCATTTACTGGCGCAATTGCGCAAAGAATCGGCCGTTTTGAGCTAGCTCATCACGGAACCGTGTTTCTGGACGAGATTGGGGAAGTTCCCCTGGAGCTGCAGCCGAAATTGCTGCGAGTACTTCAGGAACGAGAGTTTGAGCGACTTGGAAGTTCGAAAACGATGCGGACCGACGCCCGGCTCATCGCGGCCACGAATCGCGATCTTTCCGTCATGGTGCAGGACCATCAGTTTCGCGCCGATCTTTTTTATCGACTGAACGTGTTTCCGATCTACGTGCCGGCACTGCGCGAGCGCCCCGAAGACGTGCCGTTGCTGGTAAGTCATTTCGCTGAACTGTTTAGCCGGCGGATACATAAATCCATCCTGACTATTCCCGCGGATACCATGAATGCGCTCATGCGCTACCACTGGCCCGGTAATGTGCGGGAACTTCAGAATGTAATCGAGCGGGCGGTAATTTTGTCGACCCATGGAGTTTTGCGAGTGCCGGCAGCTGAATTAAAGGCGAGAGATAGCGCCGTTCCGGCAATGTCGGACCAAAAAACATCTGCCCCGAAGCGTGTTCGCAGTAGTGTGCCCGCTTTTACTCGTGAGCAAATTGAGCAAGCGCTGAGGGAATCGGGTGGGCGGGTCGGCGGCTCCGAAGGAGCGGCGGCACTTCTAGGTTTGAAACGTACGACATTCATAGCGCAGATGAAGAAATTCGGCATTAGTTCTAGAACTGTCACAAAAGAGATGTGACAGTGTCACAAGCAGTTTGACACCTGACACTTCGACGCACTCCTATCCTCCTTGTTGTTCAACCCGCAGTTAAATCAGTGACATCCGCGATCTAGTCCGTGCGGTTCCGTTGGCATGGGCATTGCTTCACTTAGGCGACACCATGCTGAGGACCATCATCATCGACACACCGTTCGAACAGAAGTGGGTCCTGCAGGGGCGCCTCAGCGGGGATTGGGCCTCAGACCTGAAACAGACATGGCAGAAGTCGCGCAGCGAGCGCGAGGGTCGCAAGTGCGCTATCGACCTGGAAGACGTGACGTGTGTAGACAAGCAAGGCGAACAAATCCTTGTCGAGATGGCAAACGAAGGAGCAAGGCTCATCGCCAGCCGCGCGTACATGAAGCACCTTTTGGAATCGTTGAAGCAACGCCAGTGACAAATTCGCAGGAGGCCGTGATGCAGCTAAGAGTGGCAAATGCTAGTCGGGCGGCAGAGCAAGCAATTGGCGGAGAATCCGTATGGCGCGAAACTCATCATTCTGACGAGCAATTGGTGACGGAGACGCTGAAAGGCTCGGGTACCGCGTTCGGAGTTTTGTTCGAACGTTACGAACGCAAAATGTTTCACACGACACTGCGCGTTTTGCGCCATCGCGAGGATGCGGAAGATGCGGTGCAGCAAGCGTTTCAGCGAGCCTTTGTGCACCTGAACAGTTTTCAAGGTGATTCGCGTTTTTCTACCTGGCTGACGCGCATCGCGATCAACGAGGCACTCATGTTGCTGCGGAAGCGCCGTAGAAGTAACGCTGTTTCTACGGCGGACGCTGCCTCCGAAGACAACGAACCGACCCTTGAGATCGAGGATGAAGCGGCTACGCCGGAAGAACGCTGCGAGCAAACCGAGCTGAACCGTATTTTGGGCGACGCAATTGGAGAATTACGGCCAAATTTGCGGACGGTCGTTCAGTTGCGTGAGATTGCTGAATTCTCGACCGACAAAACTGCAAAGACGCTGGGCATTACGAGCGGAACCGTGAAAGCCAGAACGTTTCGAGCGCGGCGGGTATTGCGCGACAAACTGGCAAAACGCTTGGGGCTGAGACACAACGCGTCCGTCGAGACCTTGACGCTTCCTAAGAAACGGGACGCTGGCAGGGCCAACCGGCAACTTCTGTTCGCCAGAGCCAGTTAAAAGCACCGGAACTATTTGGGTCTACACCAGCCGCTGGTGCGGTTGTGACGTGTTATACCGGGAGAATTTATGTGGATCGTACGTGTTGCACTGGACCGACCTTATACCTTCATTGTACTGGCGCTGCTAATTCTTTTGATGAGCCCGGTCCTTATTCTCAGAACGCCGACAGATATTTTCCCCAACATTGATATCCCGGTCGTCGCGGTCGCATGGCAGTACACCGGCTTGAATCCCGAAGAGATGGAAGGGCGTCTGACCACGGTGTATGAACGCAATCTCACCACGACCGTCGACAACATCGAGCACATCGAATCTACAACCGTGAACGGCCAGGCAATCGTAAAGGTTTTTTTGCAACCGAACGCCAGCTTGGAAACCGCGAACGCGCAAATCACCGCAATTTCTCAGGCGATCTTGCGGCAGATGCCTCCGGGAGCCCTTCCTCCGCTGATCATTAATTACAGCGCATCGAGCGTGCCGATTGTACAGCTCGGATTGTCGGGCAAGGGCCTATCGGAACAGCAGTTGAACGATATAGGGCAAAACTTTTTGCGGCCACAGCTCGTTACGGTTCCCGGCGCGGTGGTTCCGTGGCCTTATGGTGGCAAGCCGCGCCAGGTAATGGTGGACCTGAATCCAAACCTGATGCAGGCCAAAGGGCTATCTCCTCAAGATGTGCTGACTGCCATTCAGCAAGGGAACGTCATATTGCCGTCGGGAACAGCAAAAATCGGTGAATTCGAGTACGACGTTCGCTTGAATTCCAGCTTGAGGACGGTGCCCGAACTGAACGACATTCCAGTCAAGATAGTGGGGAACTCTACCATTTATCTTCGCGATGTGGCCAACGTGCGCGACGGATTCGCGCCGCAAACTAACATTGCGCGCCAGGACGGAAATCGCGGAGTGCTGCTCAGCATTCTTAAGGCGGGAAGCGCCTCCACTTTGGACGTCGTGAAAGGCGTGCGGGGGTTGCTGCCACGTGTGGCCCAGACACTGCCGCCTGAATTGAAGATTCGTCCACTTGCGGATCAATCTATATTCGTGCGCAGTGCGGTCAGCGGGGTGATCCGCGAGGCGGTGATCGCTGCGTGCCTCACCGGTCTGATGATTCTTATTTTTCTGGGGAGCTGGCGCAGCACGCTGATTATAGCTGTGTCGATACCGCTGTCGATTTTGGCCTCGGTGATTGTGCTGAGCTTGCTACACGAAACGATCAACATCATGACGCTTGGCGGGCTCGCGCTGGCCGTCGGAATTCTGGTCGACGACGCGACGGTCACTATCGAGAATATCGAGCGCTACTTCGAGGAAGGGCACGAGAAGCGCGAAGCTATCCTGGAAGGTGCTGCGCAGATCGCGGTTCCGGCGCTCGTCTCGACGTTGTGTATCTGCATCGTGTTTATGCCGATGTTTTTTCTGAGCGGGGTGGCGCGATACCTGTTCGTTCCGCTGGCGGAGTCGGTGGTCTTTGCAATGCTGGCCTCGTACATTCTTTCGCGAACGCTGGTTCCCACCTTGGCGATGTACCTCCTAAATCGCCGTGAACACAGCGAGAAGGCACTTAGAAATCCTTTCGTTCGATTCCAGCGGGCATTCGAGAACGGATTCGAAAAAGTTCGAAATAACTATCGCAGGCTGCTCGAAAGCGTGGTCAGCCATCGCAAGGTATTCATTCCAGCATTTCTATTGGCGTGCCTCTCGGTTTTCTTGCTGGTGCCATGGCTGGGCCAGGATTTCTTTCCCAGCACGGACAGCGGCCAATTCATTCTGCACCTACGGGCAAAAACTGGGACGCGCATCGAAGAAACCGCAAAGCTGTGCGACCTGGTGGAGGGATCGATTCGCCGGACGATTCCGCGGAACGAGATGGACAACATCGCGGACAACATCGGGCTACCGTATAGCTCAATCAACTACATGCATAGCACGTCGGGCCTGATTGGTGCAGGCGACGCGGATATCCTGGTGACGTTAAACGAAAATCATCATGCGACTGCCGGCTATATGCGCGCTTTGAGAAGACGATTGCCAGCGGAATATCCGGGAACTTCGTTTTACTTTTTGCCCGCGGACATCACTACACAGATCTTGAACTTCGGTTTGCCCGCACCGGTCGACATTCAGGTGGAGGGTTCGGACACAGAAGGAAACAGGCTCGTAGTGAACAAGATGCTCACCGAATTGCGTCAGGTGCCGGGAATTGCGGACGCGCGCATACAACAAGCGTTCGACTATCCGCAGTACGACGTCGCCATCGATCGCACCAAAGCGGCACAAGCGGGTTTTTCCGAACGAGATGTGGCCAACAGCATGTTGAACTCGCTTAGCGGCAGTTTCCAGATCACGCCGATGTTTTTCCTGAACTATCAAAATGGCACGAGCTACAACCTGGTTGCGCAAACGCCGCAATATGCTGTGCAGTCCATTCAGGATTTGCAGAATGTTCCGATTACAGCGAGCGGCGCGAGAAGCCCTGCGATTTTGGCCGACGTGGCGTCAATAAAACGAACGAGCGAGATGGAAGTGATCAACCACTACAACATTCGCCGCGTGGAAGACATTTACGCCAACGTGCAGGACCGTGACCTTGGCGCAGTGGGCCGAGACATCGATCGCATTGTAAATTCCAATCGCGGGCACTTACCGCGCGGGAGCTTCATTCGCGTGCGCGGGCAACTCGAAACCATGCATAGCTCTTATACCGGGTTGCTAGGAGGATTGGTGTTCTCGGTAATCCTGGTGTACCTGCTGATCGTGGTGAATTTTCAGTCGTGGCTCGACCCGTTCATCATCATCACGGCCTTGCCCGCCGCACTTGCCGGGATTGTTGTCCTTCTGTTTCTCACGCATACGACACTCAGCGTGCCGGCCTTGATGGGCGCGATCATGTGCATGGGAGTGGCGACTGCAAACAGCATTCTGGTGGTGGCATTCGCGAAAGAGCGATTGCTGGATCATGGCGATCCAATCGAAGCCGCCACAGAGGCGGGCTTCACGCGTTTTCGGCCAGTGCTGATGACAGCGCTGGCGATGATCATCGGAATGATCCCTATGGCTTTGGGACTGGGAGACGGCGGCGAGCAAAACGCGCCTTTGGGCCGCGCCGTAATCGGTGGGTTGCTGTTCGCAACAGTGGCGACCCTTATTTTTGTGCCGGCCGTATTCAGCCTGCTGCACAGCAAGCGCGAACCGGCAGGCGAGCGCATTGAGGAAGCGAAGGCGTAACAGATTGATTGAGGCTAGGGGAGCAAATTCATGTCGGAAATAAAAGAACTGGAAGCGAGCAAGGAAGAGTCCAAGGTATCTGAAGCGATTGCAAATTCGCCAAACGAGAAGACACAAATCTCCGAAGGCACGCCCGCGCGGATATCTTGGTGGATTCCAGCTTCCGCTCTCCTTCTGGGAGCGCTGTTGATCTTCTTTGGCATCCGTTCACGAGTGAACGCGGAAGCCGAAGTGACTCGCGTAACCCGCGAAGATGCGGTTCCAAATGTGAATGTGGTCCATCCTGCGGCCGACGCTCCCTTGCAAGAGATTGCGCTTCCGGGGAATACGTCGGCGTTTATCGACGCACCGATTTTCGCCCGCACGAATGGATACCTGAAGCGCTGGTACGTGGACATCGGAACGCCTGTGCATAAAGGACAGTTGCTGGCGGAAATCGAGACGCCTGAAGTCGACCAGCAATTGCAGCAGGGACGCGCGGACCTGGAGAACGCTCAGGCCAATTACAACATCGCGAAGATTACTGCTGCGCGCTGGGACGAGTTGGTGAGCACCGGTTCCGTTTCACAGCAGGAAACCGATCAGGCGCGGAGCGATTTGGTGGCGAGGAAAGCTGCGGCTGACGCGAGCGCCTCGAATGTGCGCAGGCTCGAAGAATTGCAATCGTTCGAAAAGATCTATGCGCCTTTTGACGGAATCATCACGGTGCGAAATATCGATGTGGGAGCGCTAATCGATGCTGGCGCAAATTCTCCGAAGGAGTTGTTCCATCTGGCTTCCATCAATAAGCTGCGCGTATTTGTGGCGATTCCGGAAGTGTATTCGCGCGCCGCAAATAATGGGGCAACGGCCACGCTGACGCTGGACGAGTTTCCTGGCGAAGTCTTCAAAGGCACGTTGGTTCGCAATGCCAATTCGTTTGACGCCGCCGCGCGAACGTTGCTGACGGAAGTGGATGTGGACAATCCGAAGGGTCAATTGCGGCCGAATGCCTATGTGTTCGTTCACTTCAAATTGCCCGAATCTATTAAGTCGGTGACGATTCCCTCGAACACGCTATTGTTTCGCAAAGAGGGCTTGCAAGTCGCCATCGTGAAAAACGGCAAAATCGAATTGGTGCCGGTAAAGATGGGTCGGGACTATGGAAATTCCGTGGAGATCGTGTCCGGGTTGAGCGGTTCGGACGACGTGGTTTTGAGTCCTCCGGATTCGTTGGCAAGTGGGACGCTGGTGAAGATCGCACCGCAAGCTACGGCAGGAGATTGAGCCATGAAAGTCGTGCGACCTATCATCGCAGTGTTGTTCGCGGCGCTTATAGTTATGCTGCTCTTCGGATGTGAAGTAGGGCCCAAATACAGCAGGGCTACGGCTCCGACGACACCGGCTTTCAAGGAAGCGCCTCCCCAGTCATTCACAGAGGCGGGCAATTGGAAGACTGCACAGCCTGACGATCAGACGCTCCGAGGGAAATGGTGGGAAGTATTTGGCGATCCTGAATTAAACGACCTGGAAGAGCAACTCACCATCTCTAACCAAAATCTAAAGGTTGCCGAAACGCGGCTGCGTGAGGCCCGTGCGGCGGTCCGATTTAATCGAGCCGCGCAATTTCCCACGATTTCCGTGGGGCCGAGCATCCAATCGGTTCACGCGTCGGCAAACCGGCCTTACATACAAACGACGGGTAATACAGGTGATTTTATTCTACCGGTGGATCTTTCCTATGAAGTTGATCTTTGGGGAAGAATACGACGCACTGTTGCAGCAGCTCGCGAAGAGGCTCAGGCGACGGCTGCCGACTATGCCACAGCAGGTTTGAGCCTGCACGCCGAACTGGCGATCGATTATTTCGAAATTAGAAGTGCCGACGCACAGAAACAGCTTCTGGACCAAACGGTGAAGGCTTATTCGGACGCGCTGGAACTGACCACGAACCGCTTCAAGGGTGGCGTCGCCCCAAAGTCTGACGTGGCACAGGCCAAGACGCAGCTCGAGACGACGCAGGTGCAAGATACCGACGTGACCGTCGCGCGTGCCCAGTTTGAACACGCCATCGCAATCCTGATCGGCAAGCCGCCGGCGGAACTCAACCTGGCGGCCGCGCCACTGGATCGTCTGCCTCCAACGATTCCCGGCCTACTTCCTTCGCAATTGCTTGAACGGCGTCCGGATATCGCGGCAGCGGAACGACGCATGGCCGAGGCGAACCAACAAATCGGAATCGCGCGCGCTGCCTATTTTCCAACACTCTCGCTTGGCGCGACCGCAGGCTTCGAGGGAACCTCACTGCTGAATTGGCTGAACTGGCCCAGCCGGCTTTGGGCGGTCGGACCGCAGATGAGTGAAACGCTTTATGATGGCGGCAGGAGGCGCGCTAACTCGGAGACGGCGATCGCGGGCTATGACGGAGCGATCGCAACCTATCGGCAAACCACACTGACAGCATTTCAGGAAGTGGAAGACAATCTGGCGGCTCTACGCATTCTTGATAGTGAAGCGCAACAACAGCAGGAAGCGACGTCGTCCGCGCAGGAATCGCTACAGCTTTTCACCAACCGATATAAAGGTGGCGTCGACACATACCTTCAAGTCATCACCGCGCAAACCATTGCGCTCCAGAACGAACGCAACGAGGTTGACATCCTTCGTAGGCGGATGGACGCAAGCGTCCTGCTGATCAAGGCGGTTGGCGGAGGATGGAGCACGGCGGAATTGCCGAAGGAAGCAAGCTTGCGCTAAAGCAATTGCAAATTTGGCGCGGCTGATCTACCAGACGTGAATCGCGCTAATGCGTGGCGGCCCGGAACGGCCTTCGATGATCTGGGTTTCCAGCACGATCTCAAGATTCTTGCGCTTCCAGTCTCCAGGCAACTGCTTGATCATGTCGGCCATGCGATTCTGGTCAACCAAGAATTCGCCGGCCGCTACTGTGCCGCCTCGGCCTATGCCGGCGGCGACAACCACATATTGATCCGTGTTGGGATCGATAAACCGCGCAACGATGGCGTAGTCCTTATAAGTGCCGGTTTGTTGCTGTTGAGCACGATCCAGCACCCAATCTCTTTTTTCTGGATTCGCGCGATCTTCAATCCACAACTGCTTCATGCCGACGTCGTTTGCAAAATGAAATCGCAATGGGGCTGTCAGGCGGAGTGTCCAGCTGTTATCGAAGGCGCCAATGAAAACGGTGGGGCCGCGTCGGAGATCAGTCAGGCTCGTGGACGCCTCGCCCAGTACACGATAGGTTTTGCCGTAGGTTCGCAGCATTCCAGCAACGTTCACGAGAGGGCTGACGTCGTCGATGATGATCGTGACCATGCTATCGGTGAGTGTTAATTCGCGTTGCGGATCGGCGGCATCACGCAACCGAATGGTCGAGTATTGGCTCTGGTCGGCGATACAGAACAGCACCGGTTCCGGCGACTTCACGAACGGTTGCCAGAACTGCTGGAGAGCCGGCGGCCGCGAACCGTACCAAAATGCGGCTGCGACCATGCCAAGGGCTACGGTACCTAGACCCAATACCAAATTGCGACGTGGTGAACGAACCTGCTCGGATGGAGCATCCGCTAACTTCACTGAGATAGTCGAGAGTGTATGGTTTTTGGACGCGCCGCTGGACAGCTCCAAAGTCCTGGCAGGAACTCCCGCTGGATGCCCGGGCCAGGAAAACTGGGGCGCATAGGATCCCGAAGGTAAGTACAGCCGAATCTCCTGACTATGCTTCGGATCTTGATAATAGAGTTCGATTCGCTTGCGAATTTCGGCAGCGGTCACGCGAACAATCGGATCGGAATTCGTATCGTAGTCGGCTGGCCGTTCGAAGACTTCGACGCCAAGGACCCGTTCCTTGAGCTGGTCCGTCTGGCCCGCCAAGGCTCTAGCAACCACGAACCTCAGGAAGCTCGGGTATCTTTTACTGGAATGGAACAAGGGAGTAGCGAGCAGTTTCTCAAGCTGCTGCTGCACTGCAGCCTTGTCAACTTCGCTGGCGGGTATCCAACTCTCGGTTGCTGGCTCTGATAGCAATGTGCCCTACCGCATTATCCGTGTGAGGCGTCCGCTGCACCGCGAAACAGAGCACGGGAAATTATGATTTCCTCGACAAGTTGAATCTTTTAACTAGATAGTACAGCCGTTTCATCGGCTGCGCAACGTAAAAGGCAGCGGGCAGAAGCTCTTATCGGTGCGCGGGCGCATTTGCAAATCTTTATATGTCATACGGTTAGCTTCGAATTTTAGTTCTTTACGTTCTTTACGCCCATCCTTTTCGCGCAAACCGTTGCCAGACACTCCGCAAAATCCCTATAGCTGTAAGCAGTTCTTTTGATTCAGCTCTGACGATTCCAAAGATTGCTGGTCCGCGCTCGGAATGGGAACGGAAGGGTCTGACTAGGGTGTTCGAGTGATTTACGGGTGTGGGTAGTCCTGGCCTTTGCCGGGATGACGAGGAGGATTGTCCTTATGTTGGATAAGCAAAGATTTTGGAAATTGCGTTTCTTACTAAGTGCGCTAGTGCTGCTTCTCTTGGGAAGTGCGCAGCTGTATGGTCAGTCGCAAGCTATCACTTCATCGCTGAGCGGCAGCATTCTTGACCCGTCCGGGTCGTCCGTCGCCAACGCCAAGGTGACGCTGACGAGTCCCGAACGCGGACTCGCTCGGTCGGCTACGACGGACGCAAACGGGCTGTATTCCTTCACACTTCTGCCGCCCTCGGTCTATCGGTTGGAAGTGGAGGCACAGGGATTCAAGCACTACCGCCAGGACGAAATCGCTCTGGGTGCCGGGCAGACGGCTGACCAAACCGTAATACTGGTTGTGGGAGCGCTCACGGAGAACATCGAAATTAGTTCGCAAGCTCCTCTGCTCAACGCGGAAAATGCCAATATTTCTTCGGACGTTTCCGCCAGGCAAGTTGCTGAACTTCCCTTGAACCTGCGCAATGTAATCGGTCTGGCGACGCTGAGTTCTTCGGTTAGCAACGCCGCAGAAGAGCAAGTGGTGGGCGCGCCGGGTATTTCCGGAAGCGCGGACCAGGATGTGTCGTTCCTCAATTTTGGCGGCACGTTCTTTGACACTGCGGAATATTTGCTCGATGGCACATATGACACGCGACTCGATTGGGGCGGCGTGATTTATGTGCCGTCTGTGGACGATGTGCAGGAATTCAAGATTCAGACCAACGCTTTCACTTCGCAGTACGGCTGGAGCAGTGGAAACGTAATCAACGTCGTGACCAAGTCCGGTTCCAACGGATTCCACGGAGACGCGTACGAGTTCTACCGCAACAGCAATGTCGACGCGAGATACTTCTTCAATAATGGCAAGCAGCCGGACTTCCACCGCAATCAGTTCGGTGGCACATTTGGCGGCCCGATCCATAAAGACAAGACTTTCTTCTTCGCTTACTACGAAGGCTTGCGGCAAGCGACTCCAGCCACTTTCGTGGGCACCATGCCCACGACCGCGGAACGTTCTGGCGATTTCTCAGCATTGCTGGGAGCGCCGACCGGCCAAGTGGATGCCCTAGGTCGGGCGGTCATGAGCGGGGCAATCTACAATCCGTTCAGCACGCGCCAAATCACCAACGGAGCAGTCGATCCGGTCACGGGTTTGATCGCGACGCAGACCGGTTATATTCGCGATGCATTCCCGGGCAACATCATTCCTCCAGGCCTGATGGACACGATCGCGGAAAGCATCGCTACTGGAAAGTATTGGCCGACTCCGACAACCAATGCGCTGATAAACAACTTCACGCAAGCCGCTGCTGCCTCGGCGCAATCCAATGAGTACTCCGTGCGCTTGGATCACAACTTCTCCGACAACAACCGCGTCAATGTGCGTTGGTCGCAGAAGTACGAATCCAAGATCAACTCTCCGACTTATTACGGAGCATCCAATCCCGGCGGCCCTGGAGTGACGGCGCCTAACAACCGCTACAGCATTAACGCCGGTTACACCCATGTGTTTAACCCGACGTTTGATGTAAGCCTGAATTTTGGCGTGAATCGTCACGTAGAACAGTCCACAACGCAAAGTTTCGGGTATAAGGCCTCGACACTCGGATTGCCAGGCTTTATCGACTCCATTGCTCCGTCGTTCCCGCAGATTCAGCCGCAAAGCTATGCGTACCTCGGAGCGCCGGTCAACCTGGACAACTATGTGGTTCCCCAGACAATCTGGACAAGCTCTGCGGATTTCACAAAAATCAAGGGTCGCCACACTTTGGGCTTTGGCTTTATGGATGTGTGGGCACGCATCGATGGCGGGCACTACGCGAATACGACTCTGCAGTTTCAAACAACTTCGACGGCGGGGCCGAATCCCCAACTCGAAACAACGGGAACAGGCAACGGTTTTGCTTCCTTCTTGTTAGGCGTGGGAAGCGGAACCGATCAAACCGGGTACAATCAGTTCCCCGCTACCGACAAGCATCTTCTCGGTTGGTATCTGCAAGACAGCTGGAAGACGACTCGGAAGCTGACACTGAATCTCGGCTTGCGTTACGAAATCCAGACTGCGCCCACCGAGAGACACAACGCGCAACAATATTTCGATTTCAGTGCCGTGAATCCGATTAGTACCGCGATCGGTTTTAACGTTCCGGGCCAATTGGTTTTCAACACCAACAACGACCGCGGTGTGTACAACACTTCCTATAAAAACTTTGCTCCTCGCATTGGAGCCGCCTATCAGTTGCGCGACAAAGTCGTGTTGCGTGGCGGTTACGGCGTGTTCTTTGTCCCCAACTACTACGGCAATGGCCCGAACATCGGCTATTCCCAAGCAACGCCTTGGGTCACCACGCTAAATGGTGGTTTGAATCCTTCGTCAACGCTTAGCGGCAATTCCACGGTCGGCTTGCCCAGCGCATTTCCGAATGGTCAAGTGCCAGTTACCGGGAATTCCCTCGGAGGTCTGACGGACGTCGGCTTTGGACTCAACCCCGTGACGGATCCAGTGCGCCACTCGCCCTACGTTCAGCAATGGATGGCGGGCGTACAGTACAGCTTCACGAGCAACGATATGCTGGACATCAGCTACGTCGGGAATCACGGTGTTCACGTACTCTCCCAGTACCTCGAATGGAACGAACTTCCGGTTAGCGATCTGGCGCTCGGTAATCAACTGAACCAGATGGTTCCGAATCCGTTCTACGGACATATCACCTCGAGCGGTTGCGGACTCGATCAGCCGACCGTCGTCGAAGGCCAACTGCTGCGGAAGTATCCCGAATACTGCAGCGTGACCGAAGCGCAGCCTTCCGTGGGCGGATCGACATACAACGCCCTGCAGGCTACTTACACGCACCGTTGGCACTCCAGCCTGGAACTCAACGTTTCCTACACCTACTCGAAGTTCATGGACGACGTGCAAGGCGCTTCCGGTTGGGCATTCCCCGGCAGCGGAAGTTCGGTCCGGAACTCGTATAACTTAGCCGCAGAACGGTCCGTTGATGCGAGCGACCTGACACACAGCCTGGTCATCAACTACAACTACGAATTGCCATTCGGCAAAGGCAAACAGTTTGGCGCAGACTGGGGCCGGCCCATGAATGCCATCTTGGGAGGCTGGCAGTGGAGCGGCATCCTGACGGCGCATACCGGTCTGCCTCTTTCCATCAACCCCGCTTCGAACAACAGCGGAGGCTTCGGCTTTAACCAGCGTCCAAACATAGTGCCCGGCGTGAGCCTGGTACCGCAAAATCAGTCCATCAATAACTGGATCAACGCCGCTGCATTCGCGCAGCCTGACCCGTTCACGTTTGGCGATTCGTCGCGATTCCTCTCGAATCTGCGCGCACCCAAATTTGTCAACTGGGATATGGGCTTGCAGAAGTGGTGGAAGTTCACAGAGACCAAGCGATTCCAGTTCCGCTTCGAGTTGTTCAATGCCTTCAACCATCCGAATTTCTTCGAACCAGATACCAATCTGGGCGACAGTAACTTCGGAACCATAACTGCGGCGTACCCCGCGCGCAGTTTGCAGTTCGCAGGGAAGTTCTACTGGTAGAGCTGTTCGGTGCAAACCAGTAGTGCGTGCTCCCCGCCGCCCCGGGGAGCCAGTGCCTGGCAGGCGAAATGGATAGTTTCCAAGTCGAGGAATATCTCAATGCCTGCCAGGCTAGCAGTGCGAAGCGCGTCTCAAAGCGAACGACGACTCCGAAATGCCACAGTCCCCATCGAATCGCTCCGCTTCCACGCTGCCCGTCTCCGCGGAACCATGGAGACGAGTGGCCCGAACAAAAACCGAACCATGTGGGCGATTCCGTTACACCAGGACCCAAAATGAACACGCACACGGAAACTAAATCAAGATCTGTTCGCGTAAGTCTAGTCATCCTCATCCTGGTTTTGGTTTTGCAAGCTGGTGCGGCGGCTGCTTCAGAACGAGGGACCTCAGCGTTGGATACCTCGGCGTCGAGTAACTCTTCCACGAGTAAACCTCTCCCGAACGGAATTGAAGCAAGACTTGGCGGCACAGTTCTCCAGGTAGTCGCGCTTCGCGATGACGTGCTCCGTGTGCGCGAAGCTACGAAACGTGACCTGCCAGAAGACGCATCCTGGGCCGTGCCAGAGCAAATCCGCAAGCAATCGGTTCAAGTAACGTCCGAAAATTCCCAAGAGACCGTGGGATTTCATACCCAGACTTTGCGAGTAAAAATAGAACGGGGCACTCTTCGATTGTCTGTCTCAGATCTGGACGGCAATCTGTTGCAAGAAGATCCCGAAGGATGGCCGGTCGACTTCCACAAAGGCACATTTCGCGTGTACAAGAAAATGCCGGCGGACGAGCACTATTTCGGCTTGGGCGACAAGGTAGGAAGCCTGGATCGACGCGGCGAATCGTTCCGTCTCTGGAACACGGACGCGTTTCTTTTTCAAGAATCCACTGACCCGATTTACAAGAGCATTCCGTTCTTTATGACCATGCGTGACGGGCGTTCGACCGGCGTGCTATTCGACAATACCTGGTCGAGCAGCTTTGACTTCGGACGAGTAGAACGCAACATGTACTCTTTCGGGGCTGAAGGCGGCCCGATCGACTATTACGTTTTCTACGGGCCTGACCCCAAGCAGGTCGTGCGGACATACGCCTGGCTGACGGGTTTGCCGCCGATGCCACCGCTGTGGTCGCTGGGATTTCAGCAATCTCGGTTCAGCTATGAGAGCGAGGCACGCGTGCGCGAAATCGCCGCGCGACTGCGAGCCGATAAAATTCCGGCCGATGTACTTTATCTCGACATCGATTTCCAGAAAGAGCGTCGGCCGTTCACCGTTGACACTGAGAGATTCCCGCATTTCGATCAGATGCTCTCCGACCTGAAGAGCGAAAAGTTTCATGTCATCGCCATAACCGACTTGCACATCGCGCAAGTGCCAAATTCGGGATATACCCCATACGATTCCGGAGTGGCCGGCGATCATTTTGTGAAGAGTGCCTCTGGCTCAACATTTGTGGGTTCGGTCTGGCCCGGGCCGTCCGTTTTTCCGGAATTTACGAGGCAGAAGACCCGGCAGTGGTGGGGTTCGCTCTATAAAAACTTGTTGCTCGAAGGCGTTGCGGGCTTCTGGAATGATATGGGCGAGCCTTCGATTTTTTTCACCGATAATTTGACCATGCCAGACGATGCGCAGCACCGCATCGATGAACCCGGATTTCGTCCACGGACTGCGAGCCACCTGGAAATACATAACGTATTCGGCATGGAGAATTCACGTGCGACCTACGAAGGCCTGCAGAAACTGAATCCGGAATTGCGTCCGTTCGTGCTTACACGCGCGACCTACGCTGGCGGGCAACGATATGCTGCCACCTGGACCGGTGATAATACTGCCTCGTGGAATCATCTCCGCATGTCCACGCCGATGTTACTGAACCTGGGGCTGAGTGGCTTTGGGCTTTGTGGTGCGGATGTGGGCGGTTTTATCGGGACACCATCGCCCGAATTGCTGACTCGATGGACCGAGATCGCCACATTCGAACCAATCGACCGCAATCATGCCAATAAAGGTTCCGGAGACAAGGAAGTATGGGTACATGGTCCGGAGCAAGAGGCGATTCGACGTCACTACATTGAGGAGCGCTACAGGCTCCTTCCTTATCTCTACACGCTGGTAGAGGAACTGTCTCGCACAGGTATTCCCGTCGTCCGACCGCTATTCCTTGAATTCCCCAATGCAACGAAAGATGGTCATCCTTTCGATCTGGATGCGGGCAACGAATTTCTTCTCGGCCCGGACTTACTTATCGCCCCGCCGCCATTTCCAGAGCAGCCGGACATCTACCAACTCAAACTTCCTGCGGGGACGTGGTTTGACTATTGGACAGGGACAGAATTTCACTCCGGTTCGGCCGATCAGTCTGTCAATAAAGCGGAACTGCAAATCGTGCCGAGGCTCGAAACGCTTCCGGTTTACGTGCGTGAAGGATCGATAGTGCCGATGCAACCTCTGATCCAGAGCACCGAGGAAATTCCGCAGGGACCGTTAACGTTGCGAGTTTATCCAGGGAAAAACTGCCACGGCTCGCTATACCTCGATGACGGCAAAACACTCGCTTATCAACACGGCGAGTTCTTGCGCATGGAATTTTCTTGCGCCGTCGGTGCAGATGGGGTTTCACTTCACATTGGCAAGCGGGACGGAACGTATCGGCCGTGGTGGACGCAGATTCATCTGGAAGTCTTCGGGTGGGAATCATCCGCTGCTTCGGTCAGCTCCAAAAACTCATCCAGTACGCTCGAATCCTCCGTTGACACGATACGTCACGTGCTCACCCTCGATGTTCCTGACTCTCCAAGAGGCGCTGATCTGGAACTTCGCAAAGCAAAGTGAGCCTTTGGCGGGTTTGTTAATATGAGTTGGTCCATAAAACACAATCGAACTGTGCGATAACGATAGAAGCAGGGAAGGGAATTCGATTGT
Source organism: Candidatus Acidiferrum sp. (assembly GCA_036496065.1). Taxonomy (GTDB): domain Bacteria; phylum Acidobacteriota; class Terriglobia; order Acidiferrales; family UBA7541; genus Acidiferrum. The sequence goes on along the minus strand of DASXLU010000244.1, from coordinate 8,734 downwards.
CGGGATCAGCCAAGTTCAGGAGCGCGCTGCTTTCTCTATTCTGCGTGGTGAGCCTTCCTCCGCAGCAAAAGCAAGCTGATCCTCTATTTCAAGTTGCTCCGCTGAAGGGCATCGATTTCGTGCTTCGCAACTCTCCCACTTCCAGAAAGTATTTGATCGAGACTATGCCGGGCGGGATCGCCTTGCTCGACTACAACAACGACGGCTTACTGGATGTTTTCGTTGTGAACGCGGGTCATATGCGCGACCCGATGCGTCCTCCCTTCAGCTTCGATCGTCACGACCCGGCTTACTGGAACCGGCTATATCGCCAAAATAAAGACGGAAGCTTTACCGATGTGACCGAACAGGCAGGCCTGGCAAACGCCGGCGACACAAATTATGGAATGGGCGTTGCCGTCGGGGATTACGACAATGATGGATATCCGGATATATACGTAACCAACTTCGGCAAAAATATTTTGTATCACAACAATGGCAACGGCACGTTTACCGACGTCACTGCGAAGGCTGGAGTCGCAGCCGGCGGTTGGTCGGTGTCAGCAGGATTTTTCGATTACGACAACGACGGAAAATTGGATCTGTTCGTGACCCGCTATCTGGATTGGAGCATCGAAACCAGCAAGACTTGCGGAGACGATCAGCCCAAGTACTGCCCGCCGGGCGTGTTCCCGCCCATCACCAACATCCTGTATCACAATCGCGGCGACGGTACCTTTGAAGATGTGAGCGCGTCTTCCGGAATCGCCGCAAAGAAAGGCCATGGACTCGGAGTGGCTTTCGCGGACTATGATGGCGACGGATTCACCGATATTTTCGTGTCCAACGATGTTGTGGAACAGTTTCTGTTTCATAACAATGGCAATGGCACATTTACTGAGGTTGGGTTGGACTCCGGCGCTGCTCTAACGAATAACGGGAAGATGCTCTCGGGTATGGGAGTCGTATTTCAAGATTATGATAACGATGGATTGCCGGACTTGCTGGTCACGCAACTGCCGCATCAGCCTTACGTGGTTTTTCATAACGATGGCCACGGCGCGTTCAGTCCGCAGGAGCTGGAAGCTGGGTTTGGTGCGCTTTCCGGAAAGTCATCGGGTTGGGGAGTTGGTCTTGAGGATTTTGACAATGACGGATGGAAAGATACATTCATCGTGCAAGGCCATGTCTTCGACAATGTGGAGATGTACGATAGCTCGCTGCACTATCGGGAGCCACCTTTGCTTGCGTTGAATCACAAGGGACATTTCGAACGTGCAAATTCCGGTTCGGAGACTGCCGTCGCGGGACGTGGCGCGGCCTTTGGCGATTTGAACAATGATGGCTGGATGGACGTGGTAACAACGTCGCTAGGCGAGCGTCCGCAATTGTATCTGAATCGCGGCGGAAAATTGCATTGGCTGACGATCACGTTGCGCGGAAAGCGCAGTAATCGCGACGGCTATGGTGCGCGCGTTGCAGTGAACGGCCAAGTGCGGTTCTGTACGGCTACGGGCAGCTATTTGTCGTCCAACGATAAGCGGCTGCACTTTGGACTTGCGGACGCTGAGCGGGTCGACATCGAGGTCCGCTGGCCTTCCGGAATTCGCCAGACATTGCGCGCCGTAAAGGCGGATGAGTTCATCACGATTGAGGAAGCTGCGCAGCCATGAGCCACGTACTGCTTTTCTTCTGTCTGCTGCTGCAAGCGCAATCGACAGAACCCGTCATGTCTCCAGACGTTCAAGCGTTACTGCAAGCGGGCGTCGACGCAGAAAATCATCGCGACCTTGATACAGCTATCAGCGATTTTCGAAAGGCAACCGAGCTTGCTCCCACTTCTGCCATCGCCTTACTGCGATTGGGCGGTGCGTTCATGCGCAAGGGCGATTACGCTTCAGCGATTCCGCCTCTGAAGCGGGCAGCAGAGTTAAATCCGGACGCGCTTCCTGCACACCAATTGCTTGGCTTCGCGCTTCTTGCGCAAGGCTATGCCGCTGAAGCCATCCCGCATCTTCAGGCGATTCACGAATACGGCGCGCTGGGTATTGCGCAGCTACAAACAGGCCAACCGGGCGAAGCTGTAACCAACCTCCAGGCTGCCTTAGCCAAAACTCCAGACGATCCGGATCTGCTGTATTACTTAAGCCGAGCGAGCACAGCGCTCTCCTCTCAATCGCTCGACAAACTGCTCTCTGCGTATTCGGCAACAGCGCGAGGCCATCAAGCTCTGGCGCAAAATTATTACGCCATGAAGATGTATCCCGAGGCGAAGAAGGAGTTCGAACAGGCCATCGCGTTGCGCCCGGATTTGCCCGGAATACACTTGGAGTTGGGTGAAGTGTACGCGGCCAAGTCCGAGTGGGATAAAGCGGAAGATCAGTTTCGCGGTGAAGCTAAATTGCAGCCCGGAAACGCGGAAGCAGCCTATCGTCTAGGTGATGCGCTTTTGCAGCAAGGTAAAATGAAGGAAGCGGCGGAAGAGCTACGCCGCTCCGACGTCCTCCGACCTGAGATGCCCGAAACGCTCTATGCCTTAGGCAAGTCCACCGCGGCGAGTAACCCAGAAGAAGCCGAGCGTTCCTTCACCAGCGTAACTCGATTGGAAAAGGAGACGCCATTGGCGGCGCAAGCTTATTTGGCGCTCGCGGGAGTACATCGGAAGCAAGGCAAATCGGAACAGGCGGCTCGCGAGATGGAAGAATATCGCAAAATTCAGGGGGCCAGCGATGCTCGCATTAGTTCGAAACCTTAGAGATTCGAACTCGGCGGTTGGCCTTGTTACCGACACTTTTAAAGAAATCACCGTGAAGTATGGCCCCAGAATGCGGTAAACTGGTTGAGCCCACCTTTACGTTCTTGTAGTTCTCTGAATCTAAACTATTTGTTTGTTCAGTTGAAGACGTAATCCGTCGATTTGTACGGAAATTTTGGTGGAGGCAACGGTACTTTTACGGAAAGCATCTTTTTCCTGAGAACAGGCTTGCCTACAATATTCCTATGACGAAATGGTTTCGCTTTCTCGCCCTTATTACGGTTATGTTGTGTCGACCCGCGTCTTCGCGGGCCGACGGGGCAAACTTTGATCTGGAAGGTCCCGGGCTTCGCCTGCAAGTGACCCGTGGCAGCCAGACCTTGGGCATCGCCGACGTGCCGAATCTTCTAAGCGGCGACAAATTATGGATTCAACCGGCATTTCCTGGCGGTCAGGCGGCCCGCTACCTTTTGATCGTTAGTTTTCTGCGCGGCGCTACAAATCCTCCGCCCGAAGAGTGGTTCACCAAGGCGGAAACTTGGACGAGAGAAGTCACCAGCACCGGCGTTACAGTGACAGTTCCACAAGGCGCTGAGCAAGCGTTGCTGATGCTTGCTCCAGTGACCGGTGGGGACTACACAACTTTGCGCGCGGCGGTCAGGGGCAAGCCCGGAGCCTTTGTCCGTGCGGTGCAAGATTTACAGCAAGCTAGCCTGCAACGATCTCGCCTGGACTATTATCTGGCCACCGTGGAGAAGATTGGCGAGACGGACCCAGGAGAACTGAGGAAAGAAGCGCCACTGCTAGCGAAGAGCCTGAAAATCAAACTAGACGAGGCGTGTTTCGAAAAGCCTGCCGACCAGCAGGCAGAATGCTTAACACAGAATTCCAATAGCCTGGTGCTCGATGACGGGAGCACACAGTCGATGGTTTCGGAGTTGACCACGGGCGCCAGTTCAGACCTGATCGGGCAGATCAGTTCGACAAAATTGATGGGTGGAGGAGCATACAGCCCCTACGTCGGTGCGGTAGTCGACATGGTGAGAATTTTCGGCAATCTGCATACGGCGAAATATCAGTACATCCCGGCGATTTCGATGCTGGACAGTGATCGGCTCGGCTTGAAGTTGAACAATCCTCCGTCGTTCCGTGACCCCAAGTCCGTAATCGTCGTAGGCCTGCCGCCGATTGGACCTTCGCATCCGCCGGTGTTGCTCACTTCTGATGCGGATAAAGCGCATTGTTTGCAGGACACCAGCTTTGTATTGCAGGTCGACGGGGCTCCGCTGCTTTTCTCGACCGCCTATGGCCGCAATTTGAAATTGGTGATGAAAGACGCCGCGGGAAAGCCTGTTGAGCTCGCAGTCGTGGGCGATCCAAGGCGCGGTGGATTGGTCTTGAAAGATGGAAAAAAGCTACCTCCTTCGCTAAATGGAAAGGCGAAACTCGACGGTGTTTGGGGCTTCGACGCTTTCGAGGGCCCAGAATTTCGTCTGACGAGCTCCGCAATTTCGGGTGGCTGGAAACTGCTGCCTGAAGATGAGGGTCGCGTGCTTGCCGGCCAGGCGAACACCGTGCATCTGCTTTCGCCGCAAGCCGCGTGCAGCGAGAGAATAACGTTGGCGTCAGAGCCTTCGAAACCTTTGAGCTGGAAGCCCGAAAAAAATGGAGACTTGATCGTACAGCTTCCACTCGAAGGAACCAAGGCCGGTGAAGTTGTTTTGAAGGTGAAACAATTTGGGATCGCCGAGCCGGAAACTCTGACGGTGCGAGCCTATTCCAATGAGATTCGCTTGGCGGGCTTCATCTTTCATTCCGGCGACACGTCGCTTGATGTTACCGGCACACACCTGGAAGAATTGGCTTCGCTAAAGCTTGAGGGTATACGCTTTCTACCCGGCGGGACCTCGCCTACTGGCACTGCAATGACGCTGCTGGCGCAAGATGATGCCTCCTCGCTGAAGCCTGCCAGCGCGCACACCGCGAAAGTGATTTTGCGCGATGGCAGGACGTTCGATGTGAGCGGCCAAATCGAGCCGCCTCGTCCCCACGTGATACTTCTCGACAAGCACGTGGCTACGGCAATTGCCGCCGACCCGATGGTTTCCTTAAGATTGGGGGACGCAAACGATCTGCCGATCAACGGCACACTGACTTTTTTCGTAAAGTGCGAGGACAAGTTTAATCGCTCCATGAAACTTGAAGTGGCGACGAACGATGAAAGTGCCAGCGTGCTTCTGGGATTCAACGATGGTGGTTTGGTTCTGCAAGACGCGACGACCGCTCGCGCCGAACTAAATCCAGCCAAGAGTTTCGGTCCTTCGGTCTTCGGAGATCTGCGTTTCCGGCCCGTTGACGGAGCGGGCGCGAAGGGCGATTGGAAGCCGTTGACGCGTTTAGTTCGCTTGCCGAAGATCAGCCGAATCGTGTGTCCAGAGGACGAGACCAAATCATGCCGCCTCGAGGGCTCGGATCTGTTTCTGATCGATTCGCTTTCGACTGGCGAAAAGTTTACTTCTCCCGTTGTGGTGTCAGAGGGCTTTGCTGGAGCGGCAATCACAGTACCGCGCCCCAATGGAGCTATGCTTTATCTGAAGTTGCGGGATGCTCCCGATTCCGTGAACAGGCTCTTGGCGCCCGTTTTTCCAGAGCAGTGAGATCTTGCGCACCGAATCCGACTCCTTGTTCTGAAGGCGCTGTCTGAAATAGAACCTACCATCGGGCGCTGTGTGGCGCTACGCTCCGCGCGAATACTGCGCTAACGATTTGTGTTCCGCATTCGGAGCAGCATAAGCTGGTGTAATAGCATCTGTCTTAAAGTTACAAACTTTCGCAAACTTTCTGGTTCCATAGGGTGCCCAGTATTGTGCGGGATAGCCGGATTCACACATAAAAACGCGAAGCCGTTGCAAGATAAAGTTCAGGCCATGGTGGCAACTCTGATCCACCGCGGCCCTGACCAACAAGGCACCTTTTCCGCGGATTCATTTTCGTTTGGTGCGGCCCGCCTCAAAATCATCGACCTTGAGGGTGGAAATCAGCCCATCCTGAAAAATGGGGGCGAGAGTGGCATAGTCTTCAACGGCGAAATCTATAATCATCTTGAACTAAGAGCCGAACTGGAAAAACTAGGCCACTGTTTCCAATCCCACTCGGATACCGAAACCGTTTTGAAAGCATTCTTGCAGTGGGATACGGAATGTTTTGCGCGGCTGCGTGGAATGTTTGCGGTCGCGTTGTGGAACGCGCCGCAGAAACGAATGGTCCTTGCGCGCGATCGGCTGGGAATCAAACCGCTATATTTTAGCCGTCGCGGAGATGATCTGTACTTTGGATCCGAGCTAAAAGCCATTCTCGTCCATCCGGAAATCGAGCGAAGGCTGAGCCGCGAAGGATTGGATTGCTACCTCAAGCTGAATTACATTCCGAGCCCATGGACGTTGCTGGAGGGAATTCGAAAAGTTCCGCCCGGAACGTGGCTGGAGTGGAAAGACGGCCAAATCTCTACCGCAAATTATTGGGAGCTGCCGTACGGTCGCATTCAAAAGATTTCATTGCAAGGGGCCAAAGAACAACTGGATGGTCTACTCGCGAGTTCCATTCGCGAGCATCTGCTGTCGGACGTCCCCCTAGGGGTATGGCTGAGTGGAGGAATTGATTCGTCTTCGATTTTACACTACGCCGCGGCTGCCAGCTCTTCGCGCCTGAAATCGTTCTCAATTTCGTTCAAGGGGCGCAGCTTTGATGAATCGTCCTACATCCGGCGAGTGGTGCACGAGTATGGAACGGACCATGAGGAACTGGACTTAAATCCCGGAATGGACCTGCGCGGAGCGATCGAGGAATTTGCTTATTACTCCGATGAGCCAAGCGCGGATGCGGGCGCGTTGCCAGTGTGGTTCCTTTCGAAACTGTGCAAGACGAAAACAACCGTTGCGCTTAGCGGTGAAGGTGCGGATGAACTGTTTGGCGGATATCTAACGTACCGTGCGAATCGGATTGCCCGAGCGCTACGCAGGCTTCCGCGTGCTGCTCTGTCGGCCGGACTAACCTTAATGCGACGCTGGCCGGTGTCCGACGAAAAGATTGGGTTCGAATACAAAGTGAAGCGACTCCTCGAAGGCTCATTGATGCAACCGGGTCGGGGACACGTCTACTGGAATGGCACATTTGCCGACGACGACTTGAGTTCCATTGTGTCGGAACGTCTGCCACCTACCTTGGACGAAATTCTCCGGCAAGTGGAATGCCTCCCCAAAATTGAGGACGATTTGGCGCCGTTTCTCTGGCTGGACCAGAAATACTATCTTGCCGATGATATTCTGACTAAAAGCGATCGCATGAGCATGGCGCACTCGGTTGAGGTGCGTCCCGCATTCCTGGACCACCGAATTGTGGAATTTGCCGCGACTTTGCCTGCGGACCTGAAGATTCGCGGTTCGCAACAAAAAATTGTGCTACGGGAATTGATGAAAGACAAATTGCCGGCCGCGGTGTTGAAACGCAAGAAAATTGGATTCGACATACCGGCGCACGAATGGCTGCGAGGACCGTTACGTGGGTTATTAGAGGACGCATTGAATTTTGGCTCCTCAGAGTACGGGCAATTCTTCCGGCGCGATGGAATCGAGCGCTTGAAGCAGCGCCACTTTGAAAGAGAGGCGAACGTTGGTTACCAGCTTTGGGGCTTGCTCACACTGTTTCTGTGGATGAAAAAATGGCAAGTGAAGATTTAGGCGGCGAACCAGTCACAGACGTTCTCTCGCGTCCAGGCGTGCTGTTGCTGCTGGTGTTCCTGTTCGCGGCTGCAATTTATGCGGGTTGCGCGGTCTCTCCGCCGTCCCTGATGGATGACGTCGATGCCGTACAGGCGCAAATCGGCAAAACGATGCTGATAAGCGGCGACTGGGTAACCGCCCGGCTGGATGGGGTGATTTACCTGGAAAAAGCTCCGTTGATCTATTGGTGGATGGCCATCTGTTACAAGGTTTTCGGCTTTCACGATTGGGCCGCGCGTATTCCGGTTGTTCTATCTTCCATAGCCTTGGCTTTGCTGTGCGCTGCGTTTGGGATGTGGGCATTCGGAAGACGAGCAGGATTTTACGCGGGACTTGTCACCGCAACGTGCATTGGCTTGTTTTTGTTTACGCGCATACAGATTCCCGACGTTATGCTGACATTTACAATCGCGCTAGCAATGTGGGCATTTCTACGCGCACTGGATGAGCAAGAGAAACACCCCAGGCTGTGGGCGGCCATTCTGGCGGCCAGTCTTGGAACAGGTCTGTTGCTCAAAAGTCTAGTAGCGATCGTTTTTCCAATCGCTGCAGCGTTTCTATATCTCTTTTTTACGAAACAAGTGTTTTCGCGCCGAGCGTGGCAACGGCTTCACCCATTTACTGGGGCTTTGATCGCATTGCTCATTGCCGCTCCTTGGCATGTATTGGCAACTCTCCGCAATCCGCCCTATTTCGCTTGGACATTGAAGAGTGGTCCCGGGCTCTACCACGGGTTTTTGTGGTTCTATTTCATCAACGAGCAGTTACTTCGTTTCTTGAACTTGCGATATCCGCGAGACTACAACACAGTTCCTCGACTTTATTTCTGGCTATTTCACCTCTTGTGGTTTTTTCCGTGGTCCGTTTATTTGCCGGCGATCGCCAAACTGTCGTTCAAACCAGTTGACCGTGCCGGAAAGACTCGCTTGCTGGCGTTGTGTTGGGCGGGCTTTATTCTGGTGTTTTTTACGTTTTCGACGACTCAGGAATATTACTCGATGCCCAGTTATCCAGCTTTCGCGCTGCTCTTGGGATGCGCAATGGCCACCGGCGGCAAGTGGATCGACTGGGGCAATCGTGTGCTCGGAGGAATTGCCGCAATCGCCGGCGTCGGCGCGATCGCGATCGCGTTTTCAGTGCGCAATCTCCCCACCCCAGGAGATATTTCTTCTGCTTTGTCGAGACATCCTTCCGCATACACGCTTTCACTTGGGCATATGCT
>DASXLU010000243.1:0-5635 GCA_036496065.1 Candidatus Acidiferrum sp. | reverse complement strand
TCCGGGTCTTCTGCATTCAGCGCTAGCGCCCGCCCAAACGTGCTCTTAGCGTTTTTCCATTGCTTGGCTTGTCGATACGCGCTTCCCAAATTATCCAGCGCCACTGCGTAGTTCGGATCGATTTTCAGCGATTGCAGAAAGTTCGAAATTGCCTCGTCCGTATGGCCTTGGCGCGCCGCCAAAATTCCCAGGTTGTTCCATGCCCGCGGCAAAGTCCCGGGATAGCTCGGATGCAACTGCACTGCGCGTTCGAAACCTTTGCGCGCCTGTTCAAGATTTTGTTGCTGCAGATACACGCTAGCGAGCCCGTAATATGCTTCTGAACTCGCGGGATCGTCGCGCAACACCAGTTGGAAAAACGCCTCTGCCTGTTCCGGATAGCCGCGTTCGAAAAACAGCGAGCCATAAGAAAGATAATTGCGGCCAAAGTCATAACTGCCCACGACGCCCGGAAACGGCAAAGCTTTCGCCATCCGCTCCGCCGGATTTTGCGGGATCGCTCGCGCGTCGCGCTCTATCTGTTCGTGCGGCGCCGCGTCCTGGTAAATCTTCACGATGGAGCCTTTAGGATCGATAAGAAACGAGCACGGCAGAGCCATGTCCCGATGGCGGTCAAACAGTGAACGAAACAAGATGTTGTAGATCGCCAGCGTGTCCGCACTGGCGCGCATCACCGGAAACGGCAGCCCCTTGTAAGGCTCGAGCGACGTTCCTGCATCGTCGGTGTTTACTGCAATTACGCTGAGCCCTTCCTTCCTCCATCGAGCGGCAGACTCCTGAAATCCCTGCAATTCCTGCTTGCAAGTTGCCGAAGCTGTCGTCCAGAAATACAGCACGGTTGGGCCGTCTTGATGAGCAGAGAGCGATTGAACCTTGCCATTCACATCTGCGACCGAAAAGTCTGGCGCAGCTACGGGGACAAGCAGCCATGTTTCCACCGAATCCAGGGCGTTGCCGGTGGCAGCAGACGAGGCATGCTCATTGGGCGCTTCTCCGTGATCCGCTGCCTCGTTGGAGAAGGCACGAAACGGTTTCATCTTCGATGGAAGTGATCCTTCTTCCACCGAAATCCGTTGATTCAGCGGCAAATTGCCGAGATCCTGAATCAATCCGCTAGGCCAACGGACCGACGCCTTCACAGGTCCTTTCTGCTTGCCCAGTCCAAAAAATATTTCCTTGCTGTGCTGAGCTAGAAATCCTGACCCAGCTTGCACGAATCGCGTCTGCCGTCTCGCGTCCGTCTCCACGGTAACAGCCGCGCCTATCGCGTCGCGATTGCTCTTTTTTCCTTGCAGACGGAACGCAATACTCGGTCCCAATTCCGTCGCCACATTCTTCAGTAAACGAACTTGCGGCCCGCTGCGATTCTTCAGCAACACTTCTACTCGCCCGTCCTGATCGAAGTCGCCTAAAGCAAAAGTTCTGCTGTCTTCAATGAAATCCAACCCCACCACTGCGGACACATCGGAGAATGTGCCATCTCCATTATTCAAGTAGCACACGTTTCGTTCATACCCGCTCCAGGTGCCATCCTCGCGAATCAATTCATTGATGGCGTTCCACCCTTGTTCGTATTCGCGATTTGGTTTGGAGTCTAATGGCGAATTGGCGACCACTTGCCGCCAGAAAAAACTGTTCAGGTCGTCGCGTCTGGTTCCTGAAATCATGCCGTTGGCGATATACAAGTCGGGGAAGCCGTCGTGATCGAAGTCCCACGCATCGCTGGACCATGCCCAGCGCCCCATTCCCGTGCCTGATTTGGCGGTCTCCTCTTCGAACCGCTTGCCGTCGCTAACATTGCGATACAGAGAATTACCCATGGCGTGCTTGTGATACATCGCTCGCGCGTGTTCGCTGGCGGAATTCTGAAAGAGGTCTTGTTCGCTGATGCGGTTGCCCGCTGCCGTCCACATATTCGCCACGTACAGATCGGATTTGCCGTCGTTGTCGTAGTCAAACCACGAAACGCTCATGCCAGCGCCGATATCGAGCGCGCCCGCCTCCTCGGCGATGTCGGTAAATGTGCCGTCACCATTGTTGCGGTATAAATTCTTACGACCGAAATCGTTCACCACGTATAAATCGGGGCCGCGCTTGGCGTCCTCATTGTTCCAAGCGCAGCAAAAACTGAAGCGCGTGTTGTTTACGTCCAGCTTCGCTTCCTTGGTGGTATCGCGGAAGCTGCCGTCGCGTTGGTTGTGCATCAGAAAATTGGGAGGGCCATTGTCCGCGTCGAAATAAGGGCAAGGATAGCGATACTGATCCGCGCCCTGGTAATAAACGTACAGGCAAAAATAAACGTCGAGCCAGCCGTCGCGATCGTAATCCGCAATAGCAGCGCCGGTAAACGTGCCTTGTGGCGGATTCGCAAACTGGAACGCGTCGGGCTTTTCGCGGAATTTTCCTTTTCCATCGTTAAGGAAAAGCAACGGACCGTTAGCGCGAACGATGATCAGATCCTGGCGGCCCGAGTTGCTGATGTCGGCAAAAAGCGCGCAGGCAGTGTTTTCGAGAATACCGACGCCAGATGATTCGGTGATGTCTTCGAAGGAGCCGTCGCCGCGGTTGCGATAAAGGCGGTTGGGCAGTCCGGCAGGCTGGCAGATATACAGATCGTCGAGGCCGTCTCCGTCGATGTCGGCGACGGAAACGCCGTTGTGGCCGTAAATGTCGATACCACACGCGCCGTCGAGGACGGTCCGCCAATTATCCACACCTGGAAGCAATTGTTTAGAGAATGACGGACTGCCGGCAAATCGTTGCGAAGCCACATCGACAAAAACAGGCGACAAAGCACGGCTTCGTGTTTCGTCGAGCACAATCCATTTCGTCAAACGCAGTTCGTCTGAAGGCAACATCTCCCAGGTAAGCGCCCAATTACCGATGCGTTGCTCGCGGTCGAAATCTTTACCGGTTCCTACCAGCTCGAAACGGACTAGCGTTTCCAAGGATCGCGGCATTGTCCCGGGAGCGTTGGAACCCGCGTGAATACTGGTGATTTGCAGCTCTGCGGTGAAAAGCTTGGAGAACGAATCCATCGAGGATCGCCACTGCTCGAGGAAAGGTGTCGCCCCAAGTGAAGCTTCCCGCGAGAAAGTGAGGCGCGAAATATTGAGGAACGAATCGGGGCGAATGCGCTGGGAATTCGCGGGTATAGGCGATGCTCCAAGGAAACGTTCGCTCAGTGATTTTTGCAATGTGCCGGTCTGGTGCGGAGACTGGAGAAGTTCTGCAGTCCACTCGGCTAGATGCCCGGCGACCTGATCCTGATATTTCTCGGTTATAAAGCTGTCGTAGCCCGCCTTAACTTTTCGGAGAACTGCCTCAAGTTCCCGCGGGTTGCGATATTCAGGATGCACGTGAAAGGCAGGAGGAACTGACGTCTGCTGTTGAGGGAGGGAAGGGAAAGGAAAATTGCGCAGTCCGGAAGGCAGAAACGCGAACGATGCGCCCTCGCCAAGCTCGCGGAGAAATTTGCGTCTGCCCAAGTCGACAGACTGACGAATCTTCCCGCGTCTACGCAGCGAAATGTCCCCCGTTTTCTTGCAGAAAGCAAAAATTTAGCATCGGGGTCATGGGGCGTCAAGGTTTGCAGGGTGGGTCGCAGTGCGAACAAGTAGTTTCGCGATACGTAGGTTGGCGGTAAGCGGGTTGCTGCACTGCGCAGCGAATGTTAGACTGCGCGCGTCGAGTCGAATGAACCAACCAAAAATTGAACGACGGCGCTTCCTGAATTCGCTCGCAGGCACGGCAGCCGCTCTTACATTTCGGTCTAAAACCATCTTCCCAGCCACTTCGGGTGTAGCGGAGCCTACTTTGGAAACCTTGCATTGGCCCAAGCCGATTGGAAGTCCTGTACTGGATAGTTTGCGTTACGCCATTGAATCGTCGAAAGACGTGACGACGCATTACGAGAAAATCGTGGAAGTGGCGTCGTGGATGGCGTATGAAGAATTGCCGATGCCGGAGTACGCATTGCCCTTCGGCTTGGGCGCTGGCGATCCGAACCAGGCGATCGACTTCGTTCTGGTGGCGGACACGATTGATACGGCCTTCACCGATTTCGCGAGACACGAGAAATTCCAGGCCGATTACGCCGGACAGCACTGGTCGGATTCCGAGGCGGAGTTCGCGTGCCTGAAACGCGCCATGGATAACGGTGTCCCGATTCTGGACGGAAAATATCTGGCAAAGATTTCGCGTGTGGAATTGAACAAGATTTTCGAGGGCAACATCGAGATGCCCATGCTCGATGAAAAACTAACCGTGTTGCACGATGTTGGCCAGGTTCTAGCGGATAAATACGACGGCAAATTCCACAAGTTCGTGGCGTCCTGTTCACCGCGACTGTATGACGGCGGCAATGGACTGATCGACCGCATGGTGAAAGAGTTTCCGCGCTTTAATGACGTGAGCATGCTGGATGGACACGAGATCAAGTTTTACAAGTTGCCGCAGCTTGGCGTCTGGATGCTGTATGCGAATCTGCACAGCGCAAACAAATTCCGGCTGGACGATCCCGAAAAAATGACCGCGTTTGCGGACTACATCGTTCCGGTCGCATTGCGCTTGATGGGAATGACCAGCTACTCGAAGAAATTGGAAGACGCCATTAACAGCTATCAACTGATCCCGCGCGACTCGCGCTGGGAGATCGAGATCCGCGCGCATTGCTTGTATGCGACGGCTCTGTTGCGCGAAGAGGTCAACAAGCTTCGACCTGCGAATATGCAGGTCATTATCCCGCAGATTGACGCTCGACTCTGGACGCACTATCACACCACTACCTGGCCACATCATCTGACGCAAACGATTATGTATTAATCGCGGTGAAAATCTTGAACGAGGTAACAACATGAAATGGATTTTGCGCGCGTGCAGTGCTCTGTTATTCGCGTTCGTATGCGCGGCTGGTGCAGCGGGACAACAGAAACGCATGGTGATTATCGATCAGGACGCTGCCGGGCCGGGTGGCACCGACATGCAAGCGATTCTGGCGCTGGTCAACTCGCCCGACACCGAGGTTTTGGGGATCACGGTACTTACGGGTGACGCCTGGCGCGACGAGGAGGTTTTGCACACTCTGCGGTTGATGGAGGTCATCGGCCGGACTGATATCCCAGTGGTGCCAGGTGCCGCGTTTCCGCTGGTCAGCAGCAAAGAGTACATCGCGAAATGGGAAACGCTTCACGGAAAGCTTGTCTATCAAGGTGCGTGGAACTTTGCGCCGGGCGGAGCAGTTCACGGGCCTTACGACATCCCGGAGATGAAGGAAGGGAAGCCGACGATCAAGGCGTCGACCGAGGATGCGGCGCACTTTTTGGTCCGAATGGTGCGGCAACATCCGCACGAAGTGACGATCTATGCTGCGGGGCCGATGACCGACCTTGCGTTGGCTGTTGCGCTCGACCCGAAGTTCGCGGAGATGAGCAAGGAGCTCATCGTGATGGGAGGAAGCATCAATCCGCAAACGGACGACCCTGAGTTTGCGCTGTCGCCAACAAGGGAATTTAATTTGTGGATGGACCCGGAGGCATCGCACGCCGTGTTGCATGCGCGATGGCCGCGAGTGGTGCTCACCACCGTGGACATTTCCGTGAAGACGCGCATGGAAAAGGATCTGATCGAGCAAGTG
>DASXLU010000242.1:0-5582 GCA_036496065.1 Candidatus Acidiferrum sp. | reverse complement strand
TGCCATTCTGGCGGGTGGCTCACCCTTAATGCGATGGCTCACCGTGGGTGCCGCACCCTTGGCTTCTGGTTTTTCAAGGGTGCGGGTTTAGAGTCAACCTCGCCCAGACAAATCCGCAGGTGGCGCACCCCTATTGCTACGGCCATCCGGTTGGCCTACCCTTTGCGCTTTCTTTTTTGCAAAGGGTGGGCGCCTCACACTTCTTCGCGTTTCACTCTCTGATTCTCTAGATTCTTTCTTCGCTTCTCTATCGTCTCGCCACTCCGCGCTCATCTTCGAGGGTGTCATCCTGAGCGAAGCGAAGGATCTCAAACCCAAGTTCCGGCAACCACCACTCGCTTGTGCACAGAGCTCGGGGCAGGTCCACCGCTCACTGCTTCTTTTGTCCCTCCCAGATAGGCGTGGCGCACCCTTAGTGCTACGACCAGCTGGGTGGCCTACCCTTTGCTCGCTTTTTGCAAAGGGTGGGCGCCTTCCACTTCTTCGCGTTCACTCGGTGGTTCTTTAGCTACTCAAATTCCTTCTGTATCCTAGCCATCTCACTCAGCCGCTGATCCACGCACGCGAACACCGTGCCCGACGCAAATCGCCCATCACCGTTCCGCGTCCCAGCCTCCGTGCCGGTCAGCAATTCAATCCCCTGCTCCACCCGCGAAATCGGCCAGATGTGAAAATTTCCGCTCGCCACGCTATCCAGAATGTCTTCGCGCAGCATCAAGTCTTCCACATTGGACGCGGGAATCATCACTCCCTGCTTCCCATTCAATCCCAAAATGCGGCACGTATCGAAAAATCCTTCGATCTTCTCGTTCACGCCACCAATCGGCTGGATATCTCCGCGCTGGTTCATCGATCCGGTCACCGCAATGTCCTGCCGCAGCGGCTTTTCCGACAGCGCCGAGAGCAGCGCATAAATTTCCGTAGAACTCGCGCTGTCTCCATCGACGCCCGAATACGACTGTTCGAAGCAGATGCTCGCCGCCAGTGACAACGGCTTGTTCTGCGCAAAGCTCTGCCGCAAAAATCCCGCAATGATATGCACGCCCTTATCGTGGAAACGCCCGCTCAAGTTCGATTCGCGTTCAATATTAATCAGCCCAGACTTGCCCAACGCTGCGCTCGCCGTGATGCGCACCGGCTTGCCAAAGCAATAGCCGCCAATCTCCATCACGCTCAGGCCATTCACCTGGCCCACGCACGACCCGTTCACATCCACCAGCAGTGTTCCTTCCTCCACCATTTCGCGAACGCGCGTCTCCACCAGGTTGTGCCGCTCCATTTTTGACGCCAGGGCGCTTCGCACATGCGCCGCTCGCACCACATTTTCTCCCGCCGCCACCGCGGCATAGTGCGCTTCCCGTGCCAGGTCCGCGATGTCCACGAAACGCGCCGTCACCTTATTGCGCCGTCCCGCTTTCCGTACGCCATGCTCCACGATGGCCGCGAACGCGCCCCGGTCAAACGGAAACAGGTTCTCTTTTTCGCTCAGTCCGCGCAGCCGCCCCGCATATTCCTCGATTACGCCATCCGTCAGCGGCATTTCTTCGTCAAACTCCACGCGCACCTTGAAAATTTTGCGAAAATCTTCTTCGTAGTCGTACAGCAATTCGTAGAGATCGCGGTCGCCAATCAAAATCACTTTCACATTGATGTCGACGGGTTCCGGCTTCAGCGCGGTCGCGGTGAATGGATAAAACGTTTCCAGCGGCTGAATCTCCAGCCGGTTATGGTTCAACGTCCGCTTCAACGCTCGCCACACCCCAGGCTCCGAAAGCGCTTCCACCGAATACATGATCAGGAAGCCGCCATCCGCCCGCAGCAACGAACCGCCGCGCAAATCCATAAAATCGCTCGTCCAGCCACCGCGCGCATCGTAAGCGCGTTGAATCGTGCCGAAAAGATTGGCGTGCGTTGGCGTCGTCTCGAAAATTACCGGCGAAGTATCCTCGCTGTTGTGCGCCAGAATCACATTTACGCCGTACACCCGGAATGGATCGCGTTCCGGCCCGCCGCCCGGGCCTTTTTGTGGCCCTTCTTGCCCCGCGTCCCCGGCCTCCTCGTCTTCCCCTTCTCTCTCCTTGAAGGGTCCGAGATTATCAAGCACGTGGTGCCGCACTTCCTCCAGATATTCCACCACACTGGTACCTGGATACTTTTCCTTTAATTCCTCAATGACTCCATCCACCAGCACCGACGCCGCTTCCTGCTCCAGATAACTCAGTTCACTCGCCAGCTCGCGCGAAAGCGTCAGCGTCTTTCGATAAACGACCGTAAATTCCTGCCGAAACTGTTCGTACTTGCGCTCGATCTCTTCTGCCACCCCGGTTTCCAGCTTCCCTTCATGCACCATTTTCGTGATGTCTTCGATCGGCACCATCTGCCCTTCGAGCACCGGGAAAATTTCCGGCAGCGCTACGGCGCCAACCTGCATGTGCCCCAGCGCGAATTGCTCGCGAGCGATGCGCCGCGTGAAATCATCCATCAACTCTTTCTCGCGAACCGAAAACCGCTCCACAATCCGCCCTTTTTGCCGCTGAAACGGTTCGCCTTCGAACACCTGCGGAATTCTTCTCCGCAGAAAATCCACGCCCGCCTGCACATCCTTCTTGAACGCGTTCGCCGACCCGCGCGGCAGCGTCAACAGCCGCGGCCTGTCGGGCACCTTAAAGTTGTTCACGTAGCATCGATCCAGCGACGGCTTGGTCGCCGGATGCAAATCCTCAATCATCTGCGCAATCGTTCCGCCGCGGCTGGTGCCCGCCAGTCCGCACACAAACACGTTGTATCCCGGCGCGGACAGCTCCACGCCCATCTTCAGTGCACGCAACGCGCGCTCTTGTCCCACGAAGCCTTCGCGCTTTTGCGCTTGCGCCGTTGTTTCGAACGGTATGCGCGACAGCTCGCATCTCCACCGCAGCTTATCTACGGGAAGCTCCGCCAGCTTCACAATCGTCTTGTTCGTTGTTTCGCTCATGCGACCGCGTACTCTAACACATGGGGGACCGGGGACGAAAATTACTCCAAAAATTACTCCCTGCAGGTGGGCAAAAAGTTACGCTTTCCTTTCCTCCAACTCGCCGCGCAATTCCAATTCATCTCTGTGCTGCATATACACTCGAAAAACTCCCAGCGCCGCCGCCACAATCGTTGGCCCCGCCACCAACCCCAGCAAGCCAAACACGTCGAGCCCCCCGAGTATGCTGATGAACAGCAGCAAATCATTCAGCCGCGTTCTGTTCCGCAGCAGCAGCGGCCGTACAAAATTGTCCGCCACTCCCGCAACTCCGCCACAAATCGCCAGCACCACAACCGCTTTGCCCCAGTGTCCGTTCAGCCCGAGCCATAGCGCTGCCGGTACCCAGATCAACGCCGAACCCACCACCGGCACAATCGAGAAGAACGCAATCAGCACCGCCATAAATACCGGCGCAGCTAGTCCCGATAACACGAACGCCAGCCCGCCGAGCGCTCCCTGAATCGCCGCAATAAGCAATGCCACCGCCACGCTGGCAAAAATCAGGTCGCGCGATTCGCTCAACATATCGTCTTGCAAATCGCGTTCGAACGGAATCAGGTGCCGCACCGCCCGCAGAATCTGCTTTCCGTCGCGAAACATAAAGAACAGCGCAAATAGCAAAATGAAAAGGTTGACGAAGAACGAGAACAAATTCTTAACCAGCGCTCCGAATCTCGATGCCAGAAACGACGCTGCCTTCTCCGCTCCCTGCCGCAAGTATCCCAACAGATCCACGTTCTGCAATGAGTTCGGCAGCTTCTCCTGAAACCAGTTCAGCATCTCTCGCGGCACTGGAGCCGTGCCACTCGCCACCATCCCCTGAATTCTCGACGTCGCGTCCACCGCTTCCCGCGTGGCGTACAGAAACACCAGCAGCACCGGCAAAATCAACAACAGCGTCGCGCCCACCGTGGCAATCAACGCCGAAATCGTCGGCGAAAATCTCTTTTCCAGTCGCTCGTACACCGGATAAAAGAAAATCGCGAATACCGCTGACCACGCCAGCGGCCCGATAAACGGCGCCACAATCAGATAAACGAGATATCCCAGCAGTAACAACGCGCCGTAGGAAAGTACCGTGGTCAGCCGATCACTGGTCGTGGTGAAAACGTTGGCTTGTCGCATTCGCGTTATATAATCCACCCAGTCCCTCGACGTTGCGATTTCGGCGTAACGCAACGTCGCCAGGCCGCCCGCGCAGAGGACGCTGATTCTTCATGGCAAGTCCCACGATACCGTTTACGTATGCGCAAGCGCGTCTTCTTGCTGTACTTGCTTTGATCAATTTTGTCAACTTTGCCGATCGCCAGGTGCTGAATCCACTTGTTCCGCTTTTGCGCCAGCATTTCAACGTTAGCGACTCTCAGCTCGGCTCCCTGCAAACGGGCCTGCTCGTCGTTCTCGCCCTAGCCAGCATTCCTTCCGGATTTTTTGCCGACCGCTTCAGCCAGCCAAAAATTATTGCCATCGGCGTCATTTTCTGGAGCCTCGCCAGCGTAGCCAGTGGCCTCGCTACCACGTTCAGCATGCTTTTCGTCGCGCGCGCCATGGTTGGCGTCGGTGAAGCCGCATACGCTCCCGCCGCGCAATCCATGATTTCCGATTCGTTTTCCTTTGCCAATCGCGCATTAGCCCAGGCCATCTTCGCTTCGGGCATGTTGCTAGGCGGCGCTGCAGGTTTGGCCCTGGGCGGCATCATGGGCGTACATCACGGCTGGCAGCACGCCTTCATCATCGTCGGCCTCGTCGGGCTTCTTCCCGGCCTCGTCTCCCTCAAACTTAAAGAGCCGCCGCGCCGTCCGCGCTCCGAAACTGTATCCGTGCGCGAACTTCTCCGCGTTCCCGCGTACGTCGCCATGATCGCCGCCGGCACCTGCGTTACCTTCTCCAGCGTTTCGTTGGTCACCTGGGGCGTCGACTACGCCATGAGCTACAAGGATTTCAGCCTGCGTGAAGCCGCCGTCTCGCTCTCCATCATCGCTCTGCTCTCGCTCGTCCTCGGCGCACTAACCGGCGGAGTCGTCGCCGATCGCCTGCAGAAGCGCTACGTCTACGGCCGCATTATGGTAATCGCGATTGCCTTCCTGGTGGCAGCGCCCTTCCTGCTTTTGGCCATCCAGTCCGACGAAAAGCGGGTCGTGCTCACGGGACTATTCGTTGCGGGCTTCTTCATGTCCTGGTATCACGGCCCCACCACGGCCGTCATCCACGACCTCACCCCGCAGCGTTCCCACGCCACCGCCATCGGCGTCTACATGTTCGTCACCCAATTGCTTGGCGCGCTCGGCCCGCAGTTGATTGGCCGCATCTCCGACGTCAGTGATTTGCAGATCGGACTTCAGGCCGCCGTGGCCGTGATGGTCATGGGCTCTCTGCTGATGCTGCTGGTCATCCACTTCATTCGCCGCGATGGCCTGCACAACTCGCGGCTCGCACCGTTTCGCGCCGAGCCTGATCCCACGCAGGTAAGCTCGTCCTAAACAAAATCGCACCGTCACCCGCAGTAGCTCTCAGTAGGAGTCCAGCACGCTGGACCCCACGTCCGCAAGATTTCAAAGCTAAGTCC
>DASXLU010000241.1:0-2790 GCA_036496065.1 Candidatus Acidiferrum sp. | reverse complement strand
CCCCACAGTGCGCCAAGAGCTTCGTTTGTGGTGGCTAGAACTTCTTCTTCGTTACCTTCGGCGTGCTCCTCGAGCCACCCGCGCCAGGCTTGCCGGTGAGCTTTGTCGGCTTCCTCGTGCACCTCAAAATAGGCCAGGCCTTTGGGTGCGGTAACGCCATAAAATTTCTTCAGGCCGTCAATCTTGGTGCTGGCGATTTCCGGCACCTGCGCTTCGTAGGCGTAGAGCGCGGCAACCGCCTCGGCAACCGGTCGATCGCCCACAATCTCTCGAAATGTTTCGACCACCGCCTGCGTTCCCGGAAGCGACGGGCAGCAGGTAATGTCGTCTTCGCTTACGCCCAAGGCGGCGGCGAAATCGCGCCAAAGTTTGGGGTGCGGCTGGCTGGGATTTTCTTCTTCGGCAAGATTCTCAAGGATGATCTGGCGGATGGGGCCTTCACTGCGGGCCGCGAGAACCCGGAGATGCTTTGGGAAGGCCTCAACGTGGCGATAGTACTGTGCGGCATAGAGTTGCAGCGCTTCACGGCTCAGCTTTCCGGCTTGCCAGTCCTGATAAAAGGGATGCTTCAGAAGGCTTTTCTCGGCGATGGCGGCGTCAATCTTGGTGAGCAATTCTGTGTTCCGCATGGTCGATCCCTCCAGTGAATTCCCGCAAACTGCATTGCGATTGCGATGCGTTCTGGGCGCAAAGCAATTGCGGGATTGTACCAGAACTAGCCGGGATTTGCTGAACCTGAATTAGCCGCCTGAGATATGCAGGCGCTCGATGTCTGCGCCGACGGAGCACAGCTTTTCGACGATCTGCTCATAGCCGCGATCGATGTGATAGACGCGGTCGATGATGGTTTCGCCAGAGGCCACCAGCCCGGCCAAGACGAGGCCCGCACTGGCACGGAGGTCCGAGGCTTGCACTGTGGTGCCCGAAAGTTTAGAAGGCCCGCGCACCGTGGCGCGGCGGCCGTCGACAGAAATGTTGGCGCCCATGCGAACCAGTTCGCTTGCGTGCATGAAGCGGTTCTCGAAAATGGTTTCGGTCACAACGGATGTGCCCTCGGCCTGCGTCGCGAGCGCCATATATTGCGCCTGCATGTCGGTTGCGAAGCCGGGATACTCTTCGGTAGTAACGTCGGACGCGACAAGAGTTTTTGCGCCGCGTACGCGCAAAGTGGTGGAGTCGATCGTTTCAACCGGTACGCCAACTTTTTGCAACTTGGCGATGATCGCGCTCAGGTGGACGGGGGCGCAATTTTTAATGGTCAAGTCGCCATTCGTAACCGCGCCGGCGATCAGGAAAGTGCCCGCTTCGATGCGATCTGGAATTACGGCATGTACTGCTCCGTGTAGCTTGGGCACGCCGCGAATACGCAGGGTCGAGGTGTCGTCGCCATGAATGTCCGCGCCCATTTTTCGCAGCAGGTGAATCAGGTCGGTGATCTCGGGCTCGCGTGCGGAGTTCTCGAGTACCGTTTCGCCTTCGGCGAGTGTAGCAGCCATCAGCAAATTTTCCGTGCCGGTAACCGTGATTTTTTCGAACACAATGTGCGCGCCCTTTAGACGGCCCCCGTTGGGCACTTTGGCCTGAATGTAACCATGTTCCGTAGCGATCTGGGCGCCCATTTTCTCCAGTGCGGTCAGGTGCAGATCTACTGGTCGAGCGCCGATGGCACAGCCCCCCGGCAGCGAAACGTGTGCAACCCCGGAACGCGCGATTGCTGGACCCAGCGTCAGAATCGAAGCGCGCATGGTTTTCACGAGTTCGTAAGGCGCGACAGCATCGTTCAAGTTTTTCGCTTCGATGGTGTACTCGGCGGCCGGGATTTCCGCCGCAGACACCGTTGCGGACATGAACGCCAGAAGTTTGCCCATGGTTACGATGTCGCGAACCATCGGCAGCCGATGAAGCGTGACGGGCTCCGCAGTCAACAGCGCCGCAGCCATGGCGGGCAATGCGGAGTTTTTCGCTCCGCTAATGGACACCGAACCGTGCAGCGGCTTTCCTCCGCGAATTCGAAATTTATCCATTCTTTCCTTGTTCCCCGAGTGCCGCTCTCAGATTGCCCTTTGATTCCTTCAGTTTTTTCTGTGCGGCCGCAGCAGAGACACCTTTCTTCAGCATAACCAGAGCGAGCCGCAAGTCGTGTCCGCTTTGCCGCAAAGCGTGTTCAACGGCCCGCAAGTTCTGGCCGCTGGCCTCAACCAGGATTCGGGTGCTGCGTTCTCTAAGCTTCTGGTTCGTCAGCGCCATATCAATCATCAGGTTGTCGTAGACGTGGCCGAGACGCACCATCACCGCGGTAGATAGCATGTTCAGGACCAATTTCTCTGACGTGCCGGCCTTCAGCCGGGTCGAGCCAGTCAATATTTCCGGACCGACCTCCGGCGTGATCGCAATATCTACCGCACTGCGCAGCGGGCAGTCCCGGTTCGATGCCACGCCAATTGTCAGGGCTTTGCGCCGCTTGGCAAAAGCTACGGCAGCCACGACGTACGGAGTCGACCCGCTGGCGGCAACCCCCACCACCACGTCGTTACGCGAGAGTCTCGCCTTCTTCAAGTCTCGAACCGCGTTCGATGCCGAGTCTTCGGCACCCTCGACCGCCTGCGTCAAGGCTTTTCTGCCACCGGCAATCAACGCTTTGACCAACGTGCGAGGGACTCCAAAAGTTGGCGGGCATTCCGCAGCGTCAAGCACCGCCAGCCGTCCACTTGTTCCGGCCCCGACATAAATCAGGCGTCCTCCCGACTCGATTCGCGCAACGATTGCGTCAACGGCTTCTGCAATCGCGGG
>DASXLU010000240.1:0-5037 GCA_036496065.1 Candidatus Acidiferrum sp. | reverse complement strand
ACGTGATGCGTTACCGTATGCGCCTCTTCGTTCACGTCGTAGCTGCCAAACGAAGCCTCATACCCGTTCTGCACATAATCATTCGATACGCCGGACTCCCACTTCGGGAACATAAGCTGCACCGACATGTGGCCATCGCGCGTGTAAATCAACATGCCTTGGCGATCCGTGATGTGATTCAGTTTTCCCTCGGCGCCCGGTTCTTCCATCGAGACCAAATGCCACGCTCCGATCAATTTATCTCTCGCGGAGCCACTGCCTGCATCTCTCCCACCCGGCGACTGCGTCTTGGAAAGTCCACCGAGCGCGGAAACAGCCGCCAGCGTGCAAGAAAGTAAAGCTTTCATGGCTCTTCCTCCCTTGCGCTAGCGCGTCTTTTCCATCCACACGCCCCACGTCACCGGTCCTATTTCCTCATCGTCCAGTGCGTGCCCCGCCGCTTTCAGGGCCAGCTTGATTTGGCCGTGATGGTAGCCCTCGTGCCAGATCATGTGCTGCAAAAACAGGATCGGGTGATCGTAGTGAACTTTCATCGTGCCGCCTGTCTCTATCCGGTTCTTCACCGCATCCCGCACAGTCTTGCTGCTTTCGTTCAACATCTGCGCAATGCGCTCCGGGTCGCGTTCGTTCACCCACTCTTCTTTAGGCATTTCTCTCGCGAACTCGGGCGCATCCTCGGACACGAATACAAGTCGCACGTAGTGCATGTGCATGAACATCTTCGCAACACACGGGCTGCCCTCTATTGCTCTGGCATCGAGTCCGCCCTCCGGCAGCGCGCGAAGCAGGTTCACTAGAATCGCGTTGTTTCGATCCCAGGAATCCAGCAGCGCCTCAAGCAGTTCTTGGTTTGCTGTGTTCGGCATCTCTACACCCCGTTGGTTCGATGCGAAAATGGCGACAAGTTCCTCGCTGCTCGGAAATTGCGCGGATCGCTCATTCACTCTGATTTAAGCGATGCCAGATCGATCGAGAAGCGATACTTCACATCGGACTTCAGGAGTCTCTCGTACGCTTCGTTCACCTTTTGTATCGGGATGACTTCGACGTCCGACGTGATGTTGTGCTTCCCGCAGAAGTCCAGCATCTCCTGTGTTTCGGGGAGGCCGCCGATCGGCGAACCGGATAGACTGCGGCGCCCCATGATCAATCCAAACACCGAGACTGGAAGTGGTTTGCTCGGTGCACCCACCATCGTGAGGTTGCCATCGCGACGCAACAGGTTGATATACGCATTGATGTCGTGGTCCGCGGAAACAGCATCCAGAATAAAGTCGAAGCTGCGTTCGTGCTTCTGCATTTCATTGGCATTTTTGGAAATGACCACTTCGTCCGCTCCCAGCCGAAGCGCGTCACCCTTTTTATTTGGCGAAGTGGAAAACACCACCACGTGCGCTCCCATCGCATGTCCAAACTTCACAGCCATGTGCCCCAATCCGCCAAGGCCAACAACTCCAACCTTTTTGCCTTTGCCCACGCCCCAGTGGCGCATCGGCGAATACGTAGTTATCCCCGCGCACAGCAACGGAGCCGCTCCGGCGAGATTCAGATTCGCAGGAACCTTCAACACGAATCTTTGATCCACCACGATGCTGTCCGAATATCCACCGTACGTCACGCCTCCCAGATGCTTGTCGGGGAAGTTGTAGGTCAGCGTGAAATTCGGGCAGAACTGTTCCTGGCCCGCTTGGCACTCCGGGCACGTGCGGTCCGAATCCACCAGGCAGCCGACCGCGGCGAGATCGCCCGCCTTGAATTTCGTGACGCCCGCGCCCACCTTCGTGACCCGCCCCACAATCTCGTGTCCCGGCACGCATGGATACACGGTTGGCATGACGTCTTGCCATTCGTTGCGTACCTGGTGCAGATCGGAGTGACAGATGCCACAGAAAAGGATTTCGATCTGCACGTCCTCGTCGGTCGGTTCGCGCCGCGAAATCTTCGTCGACTTTAGTGGCGATGTCGCACTCAGAGCTGCGTATGCTTTTGCGTCAAACATGAATCTCCCTTTCAATCAAAAATAGTTTCCGTATCCAAAATGCGTCAACTGCTTAGCGGCCGACTATCTTCTGCAAATGCTCCGGATAGCGTGCACCTTGGATGCTGATCGTTGCGGCGGCGTTATCGATGTCGCGAAGATCATCCGCCGTAAGCTCGACGGAAGCCCCTCCGATGTTTTCTTCCAGGCGCGACAGCTTCGTTGTGCCCGGGATGGGAACGATCCACGGTTTCTGGGCCAACAGCCATGCCAGCGCGATCTGTGCGGGTGTGGCCTTTTTTTGTTCCGCAATTTTGCGAAGCAGATCCACGATGGCCTGATTCGCCTTCCGAGCCTCCGGCGTAAACCGCGGCACAATGTTGCGGAAGTCGGACTTGTCGAACGTAGTGTTTTCGTCGATCTTTCCAGTGAGGAAGCCTTTTCCCAACGGACTGAACGGAACGAATCCAATTCCGAGTTCCTCGAGGGTCGGCATAATTTCTTCTTCCGGCTCGCGCCAGAACAGCGAATATTCGCTTTGCAACGCCGTCACCGGCTGCACCGCATGTGCTCTGCGAATGCTTTGCACTCCCGCCTCGGAAAGTCCGAAGTGTTTCACTTTTCCTTGCTTGATCAGGTCTTTCACCGTTCCTGCCACGTCTTCCATCGGCACGTCGGGATCCACGCGATGCTGATAGAGCAGATCGATAGTGTCGACCTTCAGTCGCTTCAGTGAGGCCTCCGTAACCTCCTTGATATGTTCCGGGCGGCTATCCAGCCCGACCTGTCCAGCACGGACATTCGTGCCCGTCTTAAACCCGAACTTTGTCGCGATGGCCACTTTTCCACGGAAGGGAGCCAGAGCTTCGCCCACCAATTCTTCGTTTGTGAACGGGCCGTAGATTTCCGCAGTGTCGAAAAATGTGATTCCTCCTTCGACGGCCGCGCGAATCAGCGATATCCCTTCTTTCTTGTCTACCGCTGGGCCAAGACCAAAGCTCAGTCCCATGCAGCCCAGGCCAAGAGCCGAGACTTCCAAATTGCTTTTTCCAAGTTTGCGCTTCTGCATTATTTCTCCTTCGAGCTGCGGCCACGAGCATCGGCAAATTCTGGGCGGCTCTTACCTCGCCGGGTAGTGGGCCCGCTCAACAATCAAAAGTGTAGTCTGCACTCCACCGTCGAGCTTGCCTGTTTCGCTGAACTTCGTGCCTGATCCTCCGACTCTAACGATGTACCGTAGTGGCCAGCCTTTAGGCTGGTTCCGAACCGGGTGCCCCGGGTTGCTTTCTGCTGCCCGGGTCTTGGGTTTGTGGCACACCTTTAACGCACCACAACCGGGTGGTCTACCCTTTGCGCTTTTTGCGAAGGGTGGGCGGCAGGGTCGCATTCCGACTTTCCGATTTTTCAGCGCCTGAAATCGATCGGAATCCAAAACTCCATTCGCAACTCAACTCACCGAAATACGGAGGGTGCCCCGGGTTGCGGTTTCTGCTACCCGGGTCTTGGGTTTTCCAACTCACCCGGCCCCCCGCCACGTGTAACACGAGAGTATTCTATTGCCAGTCAGTCCCGGAGAACTTCATGCGGATTGTGCCTGTCATCAAGTCTGGCGATTTGCAAAGGTCATTGCACTTCTATACCAAAGTTCTCGACTTTGCGCGTAAGTGGCCTGGACACGAAGACCGCGAGATGGCCAACGGCGTCATTGACTTAGTTCGCGACGGCGCAGAACTGCAGCTCTCACGTCATTCAGGCGACGGTGTCTTCGGCTCCGTCAACCGCGTCTTTGTCGATGACGTCGATGAACGCTACACGACCTTTCGCAGCCGCGGTCTGAACACCACGCAACGCCCCGACTCCCCAATTCATACCGCTCCCGTTGATCAGACCTGGGGACTGCGTGAATTTGCGGTAACCGATCCAGACGGCAACACCCTCTGTTTCTGCACTCCCAAAAGATAATCGGCAAATCCGCCACCCTGTCTGTCCAGTAGTGGCCAGCCTTTAGGCTGGTTCCGAGCAACCCAACCCACTGACCAGTCCCTCGCCTAAAACAAATAAATTGTCATCCCGCCTGCCCTGAGTTGCGAAGGGTTCACCGTCATCCGCGAAGGGGGCAACGCGACGGATCTGCTGTTTCCTTCTCCGTTTTCTTCTCTGCGATCTCTGCGCCTCGGCGTTAATCTCTCTTCCTCTCTCTTTCTGTGCCGAGTGTCCCCTTCGCTGGAATATTGTCTGTGGCACGAGTTAGCCTTGCGACATAGTTTACTGGCCTGCTACCATCCGCTCACTCAAGATGGTCAGAGCAGGACTTCTGTCACAGTGAGGTAGCTTATGGCCACTACTCAGACGGTGCGCCCTCCGTCCGCCTTTTCACTGCCATCGATGTCGCTCCGATGGGTAGAGAAGTATTTCTATCTATTCATGTCACTGCTGATTGCAGCAGTCGTGGTTTACGGATTCAGCCAAACCGTTGAGCGCCGGCTGATCGACGCCAATCCTCGACCGCCGATTCTGCTCTGGGTCCATGCCTTTCTTTTTTCGAGTTGGGTCGTTTTTTATGCCTTGCAGTCGGCGCTGGTGCGAGCCCATAAGGTACGACTGCACCGTACTCTCGGCTGGGCAGGTGCGGCGCTAGGCAGCTCTATGGTGATCGTTGGACTGTGGGTGGCATTGGTGATGGCGCGGTTTGACACCAACCAGTTACACCGAACGAATCGAGACGCTTTCCTGATCGTCCCGTTGTTCGACATTGTCGCGTTTGCGATCTCACTCGGGCTTGCAATCTTATGGAGGAAGAATCCAGAAAAACACCGCCGACTGATGCTCATCGGGACCTGCGTGCTTACAGGAGCGGCGTTCGGCCGGATGCCGGCATTGCATGCCCCGCTGTACTTTTACGGCGGCGTTGACGGGCTTATTCTGCTCGGGGTGCTACGCGACATCGCCATGAAGCGGCGCATTCACACTATCTACTTGATCGCCTTTCCATTGCTCGTCGCGGGGCAGGCTGCGGCTGCGCAAATATTTCTGCATAGAGCAGCTTTCTGGATACGGAT
>DASXLU010000239.1:0-13817 GCA_036496065.1 Candidatus Acidiferrum sp. | reverse complement strand
CGGAACGCTTCTCGCGCCTCGTTCGGACTCGCGGAAGAAGTCTTTGTTCTTCTCTTGATCGGGAACGACTGGAAAAAAAAGGGCTTGGATCAGCTTCTTCGTGCCTTGGAATTGAATAGGGACTTGCCACTTCGCCTACTGGTAGTGGGTCGCGACGAACCCAGTCTCTATGCGGCAACTCTTGCGCGCATGAAACTCGCCGATCGTGTTCTATTTCTCGAGCCATCGCCAGACGTTATGCAGTTCTACTCCGCAGCGGACGCTTACGTTGGCCCTTCGCTCGAGGACGCCTACGGATTGCCCGTCGTTGAGTCCATGTCCTGCGGTCTTCCCGTGATTTGCAGCGTGCGCTCCGGCGCTAGCGCCATCATCGAAGACGGTGTGGATGGTTTGTTGCTTCGGCGTCCTGAGCAAGCAGAGGACCTTGCGGCACTTTTGCGCCTGCTGGTTCAAGACAAATCGCTGCAAGAAAGTTTAGGCCAAGCGGCAATTCGCAAGGCCGCCCAATTTACTTGGGACCACAATGCCAGGATGACCCATGAATTTCTTCTCGGCGCAGCCGAAGCGCGACAATCGGAACCTGCAACTTGAGCTACATTCTGTGATTGAATAAACGACATGCCCGAGGCACCGCAAGGTTCGATTCCCCGCGACGTGGAAATTCAGCGCCGTTATTACTCCAATACCGCCTCCCGCTATGACGTGATGCATGCCGGAGAGGGGGCAGCGGACTCCTTTTGCCAGGGTTTTCTGCAGTCCATTTTGCAGCTAATGGCCGTAAATAGCGTTCTCGATGTGGGAACTGCGACGGGCCGCGGACTTCAAGATCTTCAGAATGCGCTGCCCGGCATTTTTATTTGTGGAATAGAGCCAGTTGCCGCGCTTCTCCAGCAAGGTCGCGCTGCCGGCCAAACTTCAGGCATCTCGGTTGTTCAAGGTAGCGGAGACACTCTGCCATTTCCCGATGAATCTTTCGACGCGGTCTGCGAGTTTGCCACACTCCATCATGTGCCCGATCCCAACAGAGTCGTTGGCGAAATGCTTCGCGTCGCGCGGCGAGTTGTCGTGATTGCAGACAGCAATCGTTTTGGCCAGGGGCCGTGGGCAGCGCGTTTGTTTAAACTCTTCTTGTATAAGTGCGGATTGTGGCGCGTTTTTGATTTTGTTCGTACGCGCGGAAGGCGCTATCAAATTTCGGAGGGCGACGGACTGTTTTATTCCTACAGCGTCTACGATTCTTATGATCAAGTGGCGCGTTGAGCCGACCGAGTTCTATTAGTTCCCAGCGAACCTGGACATTCCAAAGGCTGGTTTCATCCTTTGCTCACCGCAAAAGGCGTGCTGCTCGTGGCTATCCGAGAGCGACCCACTCCTCAGCCTTAGGGCTGGCGATTCCTGCTGTCCAGCACGGCTTTCCGCGTGGATTGTAGCGTGAACTCCAAAGTCTCCTTGGGAATCTTCGTCACGAATGGCTCCACGATCCACGCCAGTCCCATTGGAATGTTGCGAGTCAGCGATACCACTTCGTTTTGTACATACACGCCGCCGTCCCGCTCTTCCATGCGCCACCAGGTTTCCATGCGCCACAAAAAACCGTCATCGTCGCCGGGTTTTTTTTCTCGCTCCTCGGCGGTGTCCGGATTATCCACCTGAGCGATTCGCGTGGCGGAGCTTCTGCTGTGCGCGCGCGTTAGCGAATCCCGAAAATAGTTCACGTCTTGCTCCGTATCCAAAACCACGGTCACCACTTTTTCTCTACGAAAGCGCATGAACACTTTGAAATGGTCGCCATCCCGCGATTCAATTCTTGCCTGCTGCACATCCGGCGCGTAATACCTGCTGTGATGATCGTAGTCCTCAAGTATTTTCAGCACGTCTTCCAGCTTCACGCCAGGAATGAATACAATCCCTTTCCAGTCGTGAATCATTCCTCCAGGCACATCTTTACCTTGCCCGCCGCTTTCCGGCAGGACGCGCTGCATCTCCACACCGCCGCTCTTTAACTTTGTGTAGGCATCCGAACGCTGTTGATGATCTAGCGTGTCCGGCCACAAAAAGTGCCCGTCGCCGATGCTGGCGGAGTTTTGCGCATTCGTCCTCGCAACGTATCCATCGAAAACTTGGACCGCCGCCATCCGCAAAGAATAAAAGTGCGTCAGGCTTGCCTCGCCGGCAACGGGCAGGAGAATTACCGCTACGCCAATGAGCAGCACTAAATATCGCCAGTGCTTGTCAGCAAAAGCCTTCATCAGTCTTCGTTTCCTTGCAGCGCGCACTGCCGAATCTTCGCAAAGGCTTCATTAGGCAGGGAGCGAAACGATTCCATTACGAATGGATGCAATACCCGTGCCGCACGTCATTTTTTGGAGGAAATTCAGTAGGAAGGAAGATGGCGGGTTGGGTAGCTCGCACACGGCCCCTTACGAGGCCGCTGTCCCCGCGCGGCCCCCAACCCGTTGTAGCTATCCTAAGGTTACAGCTAAAAAGGCTCAATGGTCCAAAGGCGCTAATTTGCGGGGTACCCGCGTCGTGGTACTCGGCTCCTAGCGGCGCTTTTTCAGCCCTGGCACTAACCCGCTTCGAACCAGTGAGATATGACCTATAGCAGTGACAATCTCAATGCGCCTAGGTCGCTTAGTACTACGGCTTCTTTGCGGCCGCAGGCGTTCCGACAAGCGCTGTGTTTCCGTTTAACAAGCGCAGCGTAATGTCTTTGGTCTGATCCTTGCGTAGCGGAATGTTCTTTTCCCAATCGGAATAGGCTCCATTGGAGGAAGCCCGAAGATCATAGCTGTCTTGTTTTAATCCCGTGATCAGGAACCGGCCTTTTGCGTCCGCGTGAACCGCTCTCGGGCGCATTCCGCCTGACGTTTCGCAGGTGACACCAGCGTTCGGAACGGGCTTGTCGTCCGCGCCCAAAACCAAGCCAGTAAGCGTTGCTCCACTTTTCTTGGGTTTGGTTTGGGCATTCAGGCCGACGGCGAACAAGATTGCCATGCCGAAAATTATGAATAAGAGAAGTCCACGTTTCATCGCAAGGACACTCCTGGAGGTGTCCTGTTAATTTTAGTTGGCTGGCGGTTTTTTGCGATGGGTCGCAGCGGCGGTGTTTCTCGTGGTGTACCTGAGACCAGAACAGCTACGGGAGTTTCAGATCGACGGCGTATACATCCACGTCGCCGTGATCGACGGTGACATACACCGCACCATCGGGGCTCAGTCCCGTAAAGATGCAGCGCTTCGCGCCAGAACTCAGCAAATCGCCAAATCCGGTGACTCGTTCGGTTTCCCGCGACGCCATGGGTACGCGGAAAACCGCTTCTTCGACCTCGTCGGTGTCCTGGAAATACAACGCGTCTCCACCAGGTGACCAGCGCAAAGTGGAAGGGAAATTCGCGTCGGCGAGCACGCTCCACTTCAGTAACTTGCAGTCATATAGCCAGACCTGTTTTTTTCCTGGCTGAAGCGCAGCGATATATCTGCCGTCGGCGGACCACCGCGGTTCCACCAATCCGTCAGAGCCTTCGAGTCTCGTCAGGCTGCCACTATCCAGGTCGAGTATCTGAATCGTCGGTTCTTTCCCGGATTCTGTGTCTTGCACATCCAGTACAATTTGCCGGCCGTCGGTGCGCCAATCGCCGGATACGGATGCCCATTTGTTATTGGTCGGCAGGATGCTTTTGGGGACGCCGCCATTTGCCGAAACCACATACAGGCGGGGTTGTTTATCGATCAAGAATCCGGTGAACAGAATTTCTTTCTGGTCCGGTGACCAGTGCGGCGCGAATGCGCCCGTTGCCGCAGCGGTAAGTTGTAGCCGGCCGGTTCCATCGATGCGACTTTTCCAGAGCGTACCATTCTCACGTGCCGCATAGACCACCCACTGGCCATCGAGAGAGAAGTCCATGTCCGTGGCGCCGGATGCTTCCAACATAGCTTTCTTCGCGGAAGATTTGGGATCGATACGCAGCAACTGATATTCGTTGTGCGAGCCGATCACGAAGATCTTCGACTGATTCGGCATCGCGGTGGGATGGTCGAAAGCGATTGGTCCCTTGGTCAGTTGAATCGGTTCTCCGCTACGCCTGCGTAGAATGCCGCGGCGCTCCTCCATCAGCCACAGGTTGGCCTGAGTATCCACTGCGAGGCTGGCGCGCAGATCTTGTCCCGAAGAAAATGCAAAGTAATCTCCGCCCGCCAACCACGTTCCGCTTCCTTCGTGCGGTCCGCGGTGGCCTTCGGGTAAAACGCGCCGCGGCGACGAGCCGTCCACACCCATCTCCCACATGGAATCGGTACTCTCCGCCAGATTAGTTTGCGTAAAGTGCAGGCGCTTCCCATCGGGCGACCATGCCAGGGAGTGCGGGGCCGGATGGAAATGCGCTACCTCGCGCGAGTGGCTGCCATCGGTATCAGTAATCTGAATGCTCTCACCTTGAACATAGGCGATGGAATCTCCCTGTGGAGACCACACCGCTTCCTGCGCGGTGATATCGCCGACGCGGCGCGGCGCTCCACCTTGCACCGGCCACAGCCACAAGGCAGTTTCTTCGCCACGGTGAGTAAGCTGGCCAATCAGAAATTGCGTGTTGTCTGGAGATAAATCGAAGATGCGTGTGTTATCGAAGGGCGTTGGCGTTCTCTGAATCGCGCCGCCTTCCACGGAAGTCTGCATCAAGTTCCAGCCGGTGACGTCGCGCACGACGAAGTAGATGCGACTGCCATCCGTAACCAACGTGCCCCAGGGATCCACTTGGCCGGAGTGCGTCAATTGCTGCACCGACAGGACGCGTGGCTCGGGAGTGGGCCAGACGAGATACGTGACCAGCAATAACGCCGACGCGAGAATCGCAATACCTTGCCACCACTTGAGCCGAGCGTGTTTTTCGGCGTGCGCGCGATGCCATTCTTCCGCCGTCAGCGCGTCGGAGTCCAGTGGAAGCTCGAGGCCATCCAGATCTTGCTCGGAACTTTCAATGCGGATCGCCGTCGTGACTGTCGGAACGTCCGGGGTCACTGTTTCCACCGGCGCAATGAATCTATAGCCCTTGCGGGGAACGGTCTCGATGAAGATTGGATTGTCGGCGTTATCGTTCAGGGCGGCGCGGAGCTTCATCAGCGCCGTGTTCATGCTGCCATCAAACTCGACGAAGGTGCCTTCGGGCCAAATCTTCTTTTTCAGGTCTTCGCGAGTAAGAACTTCGCCGCGGGCTTCGAGCAAAAGCGTCAAAATGCGGAAGGGCTGTTCTTGGAGTTTTACGGGTGTGCCCTGGCGGCTCAATAGGTTCTGTTCGACGTCCACCTCATACAAGCCGAACTTGTATATATGTCGATCCTCGGGTGTTGTCGTCTGCATGCAAAGATTTCCTTGCGGCACCTGCCCCGACCTTGGCCAAGAGCACACATCCTACAGCAAAAGAGAGTTGATAACAATCCCTATCTTTTAGTTGGCAATAGGCTTACGGGTTGATAAACGGACTACATCAAGTTCGTTTGACGTTTATCGCCCCAACGCCCATCCTGTCACACAAGTTGCACCTGCTCTGCTCGGGTTACACCCATCTCCCGACGGGGCGATCCCTTAAGAGGAGGGTCACTCCACTCTAACGAAGTTACCCATACTCTGAACCAGGAAAGTCCGCGTAGAGTGTCCACCGTCAAGAAGTGCCGGGCACCAACGCGGACTTCCCAATTTATGGAGTGAATAGCAGCTACTTCATTTGCGTTTCCCCCCAGGACAGATGAGAGTTCCCGAAATTGCCGGATCGGATAAGCCTTTGCTGCGAATAAGCCAACAATGACCGCCCGCGCATTTGCGAGACGCGGATGAATGCCGCGCATTGGAGCGCCGAATCGGGCCAAATCGAGTGCGCACGTGGGGGTACCCCCATGTTT
Organism: Candidatus Acidiferrum sp.; assembly: GCA_036496065.1. Taxonomy (GTDB): domain Bacteria; phylum Acidobacteriota; class Terriglobia; order Acidiferrales; family UBA7541; genus Acidiferrum. The sequence continues at coordinate 7,922 of DASXLU010000239.1, read as the reverse complement.
TTCGTATCAGTGGGAAACAAAAGACTTACGGGGGAATGGCGTGTATCAAGGGGAAACAAAGGACTTAAGACATGAATCGTGGCGGCTCGTGATCGGTGACCTGCGAAGCGGAGCGTGTGGCGAGTGTAATGCCATGCCGGGTGTGTTTTCGTAAGAGCGGCACGCAAAGGACTTACGTGGAGTGGAAGTGTAAGAGACGTAGATAAAGGAGTTACCTTCTGGGCTGGTGGGAACGGAACAGACAGGGAGTTATTGGTGGGAAGGAGTTCGAAACTGGATCGAGGGTTCATATAGCAGTGTATAACAATTGGTAAACTAAGTCAAGAGGTAACAAACCCGGTAACGTCAAGTAAATTGTGTAAATTCGGGCAAGGGTTAACCCCGATGTAGCGAGGGAGTTTGGACAAAAGGGAAATCGCGAACCACCCTTAAAAAGCGCGCAAAGGGTAGGCCTCCCGGTGTGGCGTGTTAGAGGGTTCGCCTAACTCATATGGATCGTGATCGAGTAAGAGAAAGCCAGCCCAAGACCCGGGTAGCAGAAACCGCAACCCGGGGCACCCTTCGAGGTTTTGTGAGTTGAGATGGGGTTGGATTTCGATCGATTTCGAGCGCCGTAGAATCGGAAAATCCTACCCGAGCCACCCCCTAACGAAAACCTTAAGCCAATCAGAGTAGGATGAGATGGACTAGAAGTGAGAAGCGGCGGAGGCCCAGCTGATGGACATTTTCCGAGGTAGAGGTGCGGGTAACGAATTCACGATGCGTCCGGCAATACCGGGAGGAATACGCAACCTGCTTATCGGTTTGGCGGTGTTGTTTGTGTTGTTGTTTCTGCTGTCGTTCGCGGTGCGAGTGACGCGCATTGAAGCGGGTCATGTAGGCGTGGAAATCAACCTGGCGGGGCGGCAGCGCGGTGCTTCGGAAATCCCAGTGCGCACGGGTTGGGTAGTGTACTCGCCACTGACGACGCAGATTATCGAGTTTCCGACGTATGTGCAGACAGTGAAATGGACACGCGACACGACGGAAGGGCATCCGCTCAACGAAGAGATGGGATTCAACTCCAAAGAAGGGATGGAGATTTTCGTGGATGTGTCGCTGTCGTATGCGATTGAGCCAAACAAGGCGCCGGACTTTTACGTGAAATATCGCGTAGATGATCTGGACCGGTTCACGCACGGGATTTTGCGCGACATCGTGCGAAATTCGCTGAACGAAGTGGCGTCGACGTACGTGGTGGAAGACATATACGGCGAGGGCAAAGCGGAGTTTCTGCACAAGGTGGAGGCGATGATCCAGTCCAAGGTGACGCCGGTAGGTGTGGGCGTGCAGCAGTTCGGATTCATCGGAGCGCCGCGTGTGCCGCAGGTGATAGCGGCAGCAATTACGGCGAAGGCGCAAGCGATTCAGCAAGCGGAGCGTGCACGGAATGAACTGGCCACGACGCAAGCGGAAGCGGCGAAGAAGATCGCGGAAGCGGAAGGCGATGCCAAGTCAATGGTGACGCGAGCGCAGGGCGAGGCGGATGCGAACCGGATCCGGCAGAATTCGCTGACGCCACAGTTGCTGGATTTGCGGCGCATCGAGAACGCGCGGGCGCTGATTGATAAGTGGAACGGGCAATTGCCGACCGTGGAGTCGGGGCAGGGCAGCGGGATGATTCTGCAGTTGCCGAAACCGTAGGGAGGCGGCAGGTGGATTGCGAATAGGGAATGCGGGTCGGTGGTGATCGAGGAAGAGAAAGCGACCCCAAGACCCGGGCAGCAGAAACCGCAACCTGGGGCACCCGTGCAGAGGGATGATTCCGGGGAGTGGCCGAAACGGCCCGCCTCAGAAGGCGGCCCCGACAGTGGCGTGTTCCAAGGTGAAACTGAGCAGGTGATTTAGCTTCTGGGCGAAGCTGCCGATAGGGAGGGCATGAGCGCAGCAGGCATGCCCGAGCCACGGTCGGCGGTGATGATCCTGGTGGACGCGTCGTGGGAAGACCCGACAGGAACGACGCAGACGGCGCGCGCGTGCATGGAGAACCGGTCGGCGAATGGCGCGTGTATCCGGATCGAGAAGCGCATTGCGGTGGGAGCGCGGTTAAGCCTGCAGTGGCGCTGGGAAAAATTTAGTGGCGTGGCGAAATACTGCCGGCGCGAGGGACATGAGTACCTGGTCGGGTTGCAGCTCGAAGCGGCGGGTGCAATTACTGCACGAGATCGGGCGACTCGGCCAAATAAGGTCCTTGTAGCGACACCCGCTGCGACAAAAACGGAAAGCCTGGCGGCAGCCAAAAAGCCAGAGCCGATTTCGCACGCAAATCCAGTAGAAAAATCAAAAAACGAGAATGCTGCAAAAGTGGGCAGCGACGTCACGGCGGTACCGGTTGTTCCGGTTACTGCTAGTGGCGATTTGAGCGTTAGCGCGCAGCAATTTTCAGGAACCGAAAGGTTCCACCAGTCCCCGCAGCAATATAGCGACGTTCTTCGAGAGACAAACCCGCAAAGCAAACAGCTTGTAGAAGCGAAACAGGCTGAGAAGGAAAGGAAACATATGCGACGCAAATGGCTGGAAGTAGCGCAATGGCACAACAAGCAAGAAGTTGCGGACACGGACAGCGACGGAAACCGCAACGGCAGCAACACAAGGGCGCAAAGCAATGAAGCGCCAGCGCATGGTGCGGCGGAGAGCCGGACAATGGTGGACATGCCAGCGGAGAGAGCGGAGCGAGAGCCATTCCACGCAGAATTGCTGGGTGTGGATGACATTTATCGCGCAGCGGGAATCATCGAGCCGCGCCGCGGTTACAGCATTCACAAAGTAGTGGACATGTTGATGAGCGAGCATTTGCGCGGTCAGTCTAAAGAAGTGAAGCGCGCCGCGGTGCTGATGGCGCTGGACGCGGCGGGGATCACGGTAGACGAAGTGCTGCGCGACGCCAAATTGCGCGAGGAAGCTATCGATTCCTACGAAGCGGAGCAGCGGAAACAGGTGGAAGCGGAATGGGCGCGCAAGCCAGAAGAAAATCTGCAGATCCAGTCGGAACTGGAGCGGGTGAAGGGGCAATTCATGGATCGCTTACGGCGCAACCTGGACGGCGTGGCGCGAGAGAAGGCTACGTTTGGCAATTGGCTGACGATGAAGCAGCAAGAATGGAAGAGTATGGCGGAAGCTGTGGACCTATGCACGAAAGCTCCAGTGCAGGAGCCGACGCGAGAATCGATGAGTGTGGCCAGCCTGGCGGAAGCTAGCGGGAAACCGGTGTAAGCAAGGCGCGAAGCGTTGCGGAAACGGGAGCGTTCAGAAATTGTTGTCGGTAAAAAACGTTTTGCCCTGCCGAAGCGCCTCCACGGCAGTGAGCAGAACGGCGGCGACGTCGGTTTTGGTGACGAAACCTTGCGCGCCCGCAGCCTGAGAAGCGCGAACCATTTCGCGTCCGGCGTGCATGGAAAGCATGAGGATCGGGGTTTCGGGCGAAGCTTCCTTGATTTTCTTTGCGGCAGAAAAACCATCGAGCATGGGCATGCTGACGTCAAGGACGATAAAGTCTGGATGCAGTTTTGCTGCGAGCTTAACGGCTTCGTCGCCATTGGTGGCTTCGCCGCAAACTTTGTAGTCGGGATAGGATTCGAGGACGGAACACACGCCTCTGCGAACGACCTCGTGATCATCAGCAATAAGAATGCGCAAGGAAATCGCTACCGTCCGGGCGATGGGGAATTGCGCCCTCAAAATACCTATTTTTATGTAGGCAGTGTAGTCCCGAACTTGTAGAACGTCTATACATATGAAACGGTAAAATCGATATTGTTGTGCAAAAAAGTAAATACTAGGAACCGCCGTCAGCTTTGATTGAAAAAGCGGATCCTCGCTACGCTCCATTCGCAGAGCCGGGCAAGCGGGATGACACTATTGATTTCTCGGGATGACAATGTTCAGGTGAGAGCACGGAACACGGTCAAGGCATCTCCCGCCCAGAGTAGACGCCCTGACCGTATTCGCGCACGTCTCGTTTATAGATGCGATGGGGTGCGTGGTCCATCAGGGCTTTTATGTAATCACGCTAGCGCAAAACCGGAGAATGTTATGTGACGGTTGGCTTGCCGGACTGTGACGGGCGGCCGCGCGAAATATTACGAAGATACCAGAACCAAGGCGAACTCTACGCGACGGCGCATCGGGTCAATGCGTTCAGCACGCACGCGAACACGATCTCCGAGTTTCCAAAGTAATTCCTTGGGCTTTTTGCCACGACGGCTGCCGCGTCCGGAGTCGCCACCAAGAACAGCGACGATGGCGTGATCGCGTTCGCGAAAAACGCAGCGAGCGTCGGCGGCGTCTTCCAGCGCGTTAATCGGCAGTAACCCTTCCACGAAGACATCGAGCAGTTCGACGAAGCAGCCGTACTTCTGCACGGAGATGATCAAGGCATCGTACTCGTCGCCGAGATGATGCTCCATGAATTGCGCGGTCTTCCAATCGATGAGTTCGCGTTCGGCGGAGGCGGCGCGGCGCTCCGTCTCGGAAGTTTCCGAGGCAATTTCTTCGAGATGATTGTGCGAATAGAGAGCGGCTTCGACGCCGACGGCGGGCTTGATGTGCGTAGGCGCGGGCGAATCGGGATTGGCGAGCGCCCACTTCAGAATGCGATGGACGATGAGGTCGGGATAGCGGCGAATCGGTGAAGTGAAATGTGTGTATTCATCGAAGCCAAGTGCAAAGTGACCGAGAGGCTCGGGGGAGTAGCGGGCTTGCTTGAGAGAGCGAAGCATCAGGTAGGAGACGATGCGTTCTTCGGGCTTGCCGGCGAGCTTGGCCAACAGGCGCTGGTAATGTTGCGGCGTGATTTTCAGGTCGGTGCCGGGAAGCGAGACGCGCTGCTGGCGTTCGCGTCCATGACCGGAGGAACCCGGACGACCCGCTTTGGCGGGAGAAGGCACGCGGCCGTGACGCACGGCAACTTCGCGCTGATGCAAGTCTTCGACGCCCAGGGAGTAGCCGAAAGCGCGAGCGAGTTCCTCGAATTCGAGGACCTTGCGCGCATCGGGCTTTTCGTGGACGCGATGGAGAAGCTTCAGGCCGCGTCCAAGAAGGTAGTGATCGACGGCGCGATTGGCGGCGAGCATGAATTCTTCGATGATGCGATGAGCGATGTTGCGTTCGCTGCGGGAAATATTGTTGATTTGCTGCTGCTCGTCGAACTCGATGACGGGCGCGGGCAGGTCGAAGTCGATGGAACCGTTTTCGCGGCGGCGCGCATTGAGCAGAAGCGCGAGTCCCTTCATGGCGCGGAAATGGTGGTGGAGATGGGCGTAGCGTGCGGTCATCTCGGGATCGCCCTCGAGGACCTTGTTCACGTTGGTGTAGGTCATGCGTTCGGCGGAACGAATGACGCCGCGAGCCATCCAGGAATCCAGGGTGCGGCCTGCAGAATCAAAGTGCATGATAGCGCTCATGACCAGGCGCTCTTCGCGAGGCTTCAGGGAGCACATGCCGTTGGAAAGGGATTCGGGAAGCATGGGAACGGCGCGATCGATGAAGTAAACGGAATTGCCGCGTAGGCGCGCTTCGCGGTCGAGCGGGGCTTCGGGAAGAACGTAGTGGGCGACGTCGGCGATGTGAACTTGCAGGAGCCAGCCGCCATCTTCGCGGCGCTCGACGTAGACGGCGTCGTCGAAATCGCGAGCGGTCTCGCCGTCGATGGTGACGATGGGGAGCGCGCGGAAATCCTCGCGTCCGGCGATGTCGGCGGCGGTGACAGGAATGGCGAGATGTTCGGCTTCGGTGGTGACGTCTTGTGGGAAGACGTGCGGGAGATGATGCTTACGAATGATGATTTCGGTGTCGACACCGAGTTCTCCGGGACGTCCGAGGATTTCGACGACGCGGCCGGTGGGTGGAGCGCCGCCGCGGGGGTAGCGAAGCAGTTCAACGTTGACGACGGCGCCATCGAGTTTGGCGATGTGTGGCAGTCGTTTGCCGCGCGCGGAGAATTCTCTCGCGGAGGGCAGAAGCTGTTCGCGAAGGGCGGGAGAAAGTTCGTCGCCGGGAGTGAACTCGATTTCGTGCTGGACGCGCGGATCGTAGGGATGGACAACGACGCCGCGTGAAGAGTATTTCAGCAGGCCGACGATGGTGGGATGAGCGCGGCCAACGATGCGAACGATGCGGCCTTCGGCGCGGCGCGCGCCAGGCATGCCGGAGAGGCGAGAGATGCGGGCGATGACGTGATCGCCGTGCATGGCGTCTTCAACGTAGTCGCGCGGGATGAAGAGATCGCCGTCGATATTGGGGATGGCGACATCGGGGACGACGAAGCCGTAACCGTCTTGATGGAGCACCAGGCGGCCGCGAATTTCGTCGCGCGAGGCGGCCTTATGCTGGGGAATATTTTCGGCAGGGCCAGGGGGCGCGGCAGAGGCGGGAGCGGGGCGAGCGGGAGCTGTGGGCCGGCCATCGGTCTTCTGACCGCGGCGAAGAAGGAAGCGGCCGTGGGAAAGTTCTTCGACGAGACCACGCTTTTTGAGGCGAAGAAGCATCTGCAGCAGGGGGCGGCGGTGGTCTTTTTTGATGTGCAGGCCGCGGGAGAGTTCGTCGAGGGAGACGGGGTCATTCCTAAGTTGAAGAAAACGCAAGATGTTATCGGTGCTCAGTTGTGAAGCGCGAGGCATGGGGCCAAGCCCTTTCTAGGAGCGCGGGGGTAAATAAAGATTCTGTCACTTTTTTTAAATTCACTGTAACTTTTTTCGCTTCCCAGCGGTTTCATAGACAGGCCAACACACGACCGATTAGCCGCCCTCCGTCAGGCTAATCGGAATTCCCCGAAAGGGGAATATGGGGGAGGCGGGAAGACCTGGCCCGCCTCCCTTTCTTATTTGACGGCGCGGATTCTCCTGAGCATGTGCCTTCAAAACAAATTTTTGGAGAAGTGCGAATCTTGCGATGTTGCTGCGCAACTTGTGCGCTGGGCGTTGTGTTAGTGAATGTGCTTTGTAAATTTCGGATGGCAGACGGACGGGGTGACCGCATGCAGGATAAATCGGCAGGTTCGAAATTTCGCGCTGAGAAGACTAAATTTTATATTTTGCGAAGCAAGGTGGATGCTGGCGTCTGCCTGATTGTTGAGGCAATGAGCGCGGAGCAGGCCGAGGAACGAGCGCGAGCGGTTTCGACTCACGGCGAGATTCATTTTTTGGATGAAGTTCACAGCGTGGAAGACGGTCTGATCAATTAGGCGGAGTTGGAGGGTTTCGTGCGGCTCGGGATGGCCCCGAACACCGTTCCCTCAATAATGGTTGAGGAAAGTCCAAAAGCAAACGATAAAAGCTTTTACCACAGAGATAGGAACGAGGTCCGCAGAGGACACAGAGAAAACTAAATCCGCTGCTGCCGGGGACGGACCTTCGCTTGTTCATTTGAGTTGGCTTCGATCAGGCTGGCAATGTATTCAGCGGACTTCCGGTAGGGGTGAGGAACTCGGTTTGTGCCCCGCTCGCTTCAGGGGCTGAAGCCCTTTCTTGATTGGGGCGATACGCGGGGACTGAAGTCCCCGCCTCCTAAAGAAAAAGAGACAAGAGAATGTGCGAGTGATTAGGTTCCTTGCGGGCGAGACTGCTCGATCTCTCTGCCGATTGGCATTCTCAACCTTCGTTTTGGTCTGGGGAGAAGGAGGATTTGTGTTGCGATCCCTCCGCTGCAGTCCGCAAAGGCGGCGGACTTCCAATCGGGATGCCAGACTGCGACTGGGCCAAGGCTTGTGCGGCGATTAAATCCAGAAATTTTGGCGATGTGCGTAAGTGTTGTGTGGGTGGAGAGATTCGGATAAGGTGCAAAGCTTGGGTTGCAGGGGACGCTACGGTGAAAAAAAGTTTGCGGTGGATTGTGTTGGCGGGATTTTTGGTGTTGGCGTGTGGGCCTGCGGTTTGGGCGCAGGCTGG
>DASXLU010000238.1:0-14071 GCA_036496065.1 Candidatus Acidiferrum sp. | reverse complement strand
TATGGACCTGGCAATGCGCAACGGCGCGCCAGTTATCGGCCTGAATGATTCGGGAGGAGCGCGGATTCAAGAGGGCGTGGCATCCCTGGCGGGGTATGCCGATATTTTCCTGCGAAACACGCTGGCCAGCGGCGTGATTCCGCAACTGAGCGCGATTATGGGGCCATGCGCGGGCGGAGCCGTGTATTCCCCGGCGATCACGGATTTCATTTTCATGACCCGCGACACGTCGTACATGTTTGTGACCGGACCGGACGTGATCAAGACGGTGACGCACGAGGAAGTGAGCAAGCAGGAGCTTGGCGGCGCGCAGACTCACAACGCCACCAGCGGTGTGGCACGTTTTATTTCGCGCGATGATGCGGATTGCTGCGCGATGCTGCGGGAACTGTTCAGCTTTCTGCCATCGAACAATATGGAAGACCCGCCGCGCACCGCGACCCATGATCCGGCGGACCGTCGCGAAGAATCCCTGAACAACATGGTCCCGGAAGATCCGCTAAAGCCCTACGACATCAAAGATGTGATTCACGCGGTGGTCGATGACAATTATTTTTTTGAGGTGCACGAGCACTTTGCGAAGAACATAGTCGTGGGGTTCGCGCGATTTGACGGGCGATCCGTGGGAATCGTGGCCAATCAGCCTGCATTCCTGGCCGGCACGCTGGATATCAACGCGTCGGTGAAAGCCGCGCGCTTTGTGCGATTCTGCGACGCGTTCAATATTCCGCTGATCACTTTTGAAGATGTGCCTGGATTTCTTCCGGGCACGCAGCAGGAATACGGTGGAATCATCAAGCACGGAGCGAAATTGCTGTTCGCGTTTGCGGAGGCGACGGTTCCGAAAATCACGGTGATTACGCGCAAGGCTTATGGCGGAGCCTATTGCGTAATGGCATCGAAGCACATCCGCACCGACGCGAACTTCGCGTGGCCCACGGCAGAAATTGCAGTGATGGGGCCGGAGGGTGCAGTCGATATCGTGTACAAGCGCGAACTCAACAACGCACCAGAAGCGGATCGCGCAAATCTGCGAAAGGAAAAAATTGCGGAATTTCGCGACCGCTTCGCGAATCCTTTTGTAGCGGCGGAGCGCGGTTACGTGGATTCCGTGATTGAGCCAGCCGAGACGCGAGCGCGAATCATCACTTCCCTGCGGGCGCTGGAAAATAAGCGCGACTTCAATCCCAAGAAAAAGCACGGAAATATTCCCCTTTAGGCCGTTTGTGGGCAACTTTGACGTGGTTTAGAGCAGGATTGGACACGCATGCTGCAGCCGGGCCGGAGCGTGTTCGGTGCGCATGCTACACTCCTGCTGAACAAACATCATGTTTAAGAAAATCTTGATCGCCAATCGCGGTGAGATCGCTGTGCGCATTCAACGGGCGTGCCACGAGCTCGGGATACAGACAGCAGCCGTCTTCAGCGATGTAGATCGCAGTTCCCTTCATGTGCGGCTGGCTAACGAGGCGTATCCAATCGGACCCGCTCCTTCTCGCGAGAGTTATTTGCGAATCGACAAAATAATGGATGTGGCGCGGCGATCGGGCTGCGACGCGATCCATCCAGGATATGGATTTTTGTCGGAAAATGCCGCGCTGCCACGCGCATGTACGGATGCGGGGATTACATTTATCGGACCTTCGGCCGAAACGATGGAGACGATGGGCTCGAAGACCAATGGGAAACAACTGGCGCGGCGGGCGGAAGTGCCGACGGTGCCTGGAACCGACGTGGCGCTCGAGGATCCAAACGAAGTGCAGGCACTGGCGCGCAGCATGGGTTATCCGGTGGTGCTGAAGGCTGTAGCCGGCGGCGGCGGAAAAGGAATGCGGGTAGTGACGAGCGATGCGGCGTTCGCGGGAGCGTGGCGCGATGCGGCGTCCGAAGCGCTAAATGCCTTCGGCGATGCGCGAGTGTTCCTGGAAAAATATTTGATCGGGCCGCGGCATATCGAGATCCAGATTTTTGCGGACGCACACGGGCGAGTGGTATCGCTCGGCGAACGGGAATGTTCGGTGCAGCGGCGACACCAGAAAGTGGTGGAGGAAGCGCCGTCTCCGGTAGTCACACCAGACTTGCGGAGGCGCATGGGAGAAGCTGCGGTGAGGCTCGCGAGGGCGGGCGGATACGTCAACGCGGGTACCGTGGAATTTCTGGTGGATGCGGACCTGAACTTTTATTTCCTGGAAGTGAATACGCGGCTGCAGGTTGAGCATCCCGTGACTGAGCAAGTCACAGGGCTTGATCTGGTGAAGCTGCAAATTGCGATTGCTGCGGGACACCGGCTGCCATTCGCTTGGGAAACGATCACGCCGCGTGGACACGCGATGGAAGTGCGACTCTACGCAGAAGATCCCGACAACAATTTTTTCCCATGCCCCGGGAAGATCATTTCGCGCCACGCGCCAACGGGTCCGGGAATTCGGCTGGACGAAGGCGTGTATGAAGGCTGGACCGTGCCGATGGAATACGATCCGCTGCTGAGCAAGCTGATTGCCTGGGGGAACAGTCGCGAGGAAACGATTGCGCGTTTGCGGCGCGCATTGGACGAATACAAGATCACGGGGATTCGAACGAACGTGAGCCTTTTCCGGAGAATCCTGACAGATCCGGAATTTCTGCGTTCGGAGATAAGCACCAAATGGCTGGACGATTTGTTGTCGCGACCGCGACCGGCCGCGCATGCGAGCCGGCCTGAAGCGGAAGAGGCTGCGGCGATCGCGGCGGCATTCTGGAAGATCCTTCAAAGTAATCGCACGGATGAGGGTGCAGCAGCACAAACGACGGCGTCACGCTGGAAAACAGAAGGACGCAGGCAGCAACTGGATCGGATGCCATGAAACTGGAAGTGCATCTGACAGGAGTGGCGGGCACAAAAGCGCATGTAGTGGAATTGGAGAAGGAAGGCGAACGGCTGAGCGTTTTGTTGAACGGCCAGGAAGTGGCTGTGGACGTGGTGCAGGTAGCGCCGAATACGATTTCTATCCTGCTAGGCGGAAAATCCTTCGAGATCCATGTCACGCCAACAATTGATGGAAACCTGCGGCTGCAGACAGGACCAGAGGAATTCACGGCCGAAGTGCAGGACCCACGCGCGTGGCGCGGACGAAAGCATGGTCCGCAGGAAGCGGAGGGACGCCAACAAATCGTATCGCCCATGCCGGGAAAAGTGATTCGCGTGATTGTGAAAGCGGGCGATGAAGTGGAAGCGGGGCAGGGATTAATTGTCGTGGAAGCTATGAAGATGCAAAACGAGATTCGCTCGCCGAAAAAAGGGAAAGTGGAACGCGTGTTGGCCAAAGAAGGGCAAAACGTGAATGCTGGCGAGATCTTAGCGTGGGTTGAGTAGCGCGTAGCGAGAAACTTCCAGACACAAATCCTGCAAATCAAATTGGTTAATTAGCTCACAGCGGAATTACTGTGGAGTTGCTGTTGGCGCGGCTGCGGGCTTCGTCGGAGGAATCGTCGGTTTGGCGGCATCTGGCAGTTTGCCAGCGGTCTCGACCACTTGCTGCGCGAGGTAGTTGGTTACGTGCGCTTCATCGCGCGCCACGGCGAGATACGCGTTGCGGAGGAGCTGTTCCTTGCGATTACGCAGCGTGTCGCGAATGGTTTGCTGCACTTGCGGATCGTTGACGCCGCGCAGGCCGGCGGCTTCGCGGGCGACCAGTTTCAAAATACGAATGCTGTCGCGCAACTGAATCGGCTGGCTGACCTGGCCGGGCTTCAGAGAAAGCACGGCTTTCTTGAGCATCGGATCGGTTTGCGCCGCGTTCAGCGAGGATTCCGGAATGAAGCCGAGATCGCCGCCTGCTCCTGCGGTGTTGACGTCTTCGGAATAATCCATGGCTAATTGGGCAAAGTCCGCGCCGCTATTCAGCTTGTCCATGAGCATCTTGCCTTTGCGCTGGGCTTCGGCTTCGTTGGTGGCATCGTCGTTCTTGCGGTTGCGAACTTGCGGCTCTTTGCGCGGAGTGATGACGATTTGCGAGATGCGATATTGCGCTTCGGCCACGTTAAACTGGTTGCGATTGGAATTATAGAAGTCGTTCACGTCCTGGTCGGTGATGGTGACCTTGGCGGCGACTTCGCGATTGAGCAGCTTTTGGATGGATAGCTGGCGGCGCAGGTCGCGTTTCAGATCGTCCACAACCATGCCACGCGCTTTTAGTTGTTTCTGAAATTCTTCTTCGGTGAACGGGCTCTTCAGTTCGGTGAACTTGTCTTCGACTTCGCCGTCGCTGGCCTCAAGATTGAGCTTTTTGGCGCGTTCGAGCAGGATTTCGTTGTTGATGAGCTGCTCGATGACGTTGAGCTTAAGGGAAAGAGCTTCTTCCTGGGAAGGCTCCTGCGACTCCGGATTCACCTGGGAGTGATAATATTTTTCGACTTCGTCGCGCTTGATTTCGGTTCCATTGACCACCGCCCAAACATCGGCGGCGTGGTGTTCCTGCTGTTTGCAGCCGGAAAGCAAACCGAACAGGAGTCCGGCCGCAGGCAATAGAACAACGGAACGGCGCAAGCCGCTCATGCCGCGAACATTAGTTTTGAGACGAAGAGGAAAATTCAAGGGTTTCGCTCAGGCAGCCTTTTTTACCTTGCCCAACCGGATGCATGCGGTGCAGACGCGCACCTGCTTACGGGCTCCGTTGACGACCGCGCGGACGCTCTTGAGGTTAGGATTCCAGCGCCGACGGCGGGTATTATTGGCGTGGCTGACCACGTTTCCATAGTGCGGGCCTTTGCCGCAGATTGAACACTTCAATGCCATAACTTCACACTTCCTGACTTTCAAAGGATAGAAAACAGAAGTTTTAATAGTAGCAGAAGCGCCGCGAAACGCCAAGCGAACCGGAGAGATTCGCGGAAGAAATTTCGATGATTTCAGCGAATTCGAAGCGGTTGGAACTATATACGAGTCACGTTCATCGAACCGGAGCGCGAACTCGTTTGCTATACTACCGGTGGTTCGGCTAGAGGCGATAAATCGTTGAATCCTTTACGTATTTCGATCGTGGAATACTTGAACACGGCACCGCTGGTGCGCGGGTTCACGCACGGCCCATTGCGCGGGAAATATGAACTTTCGTTCACCGTGCCGTCGCAGTGCGCAGAGGCGCTGAAGTCGGGCGCCGCCGACGTGGCCATCATTCCCGCCATTGAATACCAGCGCATCGAGAATCTGGTTTTGCTGACGGGGTTGGCGATCGCCTCCAAAAAATCGGTTCGCAGCCTGCTGCTGATTGCCAAGAAACCAATTCGTGAAGTTCAGCGAATCGCGCTGGACAAGAGTTCCCGAAGCACCCAGTCGCTGACGCGGATTTTGTGCGCGAAGCGGTGGAATATTTCGCCGGAGTTCTTTGAAGCCGAGCCGAACTTACAAGCGATGCTGCAGCAAGCAGACGCGGCGCTGCTGATTGGCGATCCGGCCTTGCGGGTTTCTCTGGATGCGGAAAGCTCCGCGCGCAGAAATGCGTCGGGCGATCTGGCATGTGCTGGAGCGAGCGTAGGGTTGGATAATCTGCCAAACCTGTTTGTGTACGACATCGTGGAGAAATGGCGGGCGATGACGAGTTTACCAGCGGTGTTGGCCGTGTGGGCAGCGCGCCGCGGAGTTGTTACGCCTGAGACTGCGCGAGACTTTCACGATTCGCTGGCGTTTGGCATGCAGCATCTGGACGACATTTGCGGCGACGCTTCGAAGGCCATGGGACTGCCGTCGACGAAACTGCGCCGCTACCTGACGGAAAATATCGACTACAACCTGGATGCTGAGAATCTGCAGGGCCTGCGGCGCTACTTCGACCTGGCCGCGGAACTGGGACTAATTTCGAAGGCGGCGGACATTGAGTTTGCGGAGACCGGCCTTTCCGCAGCGACTCCGGAACTGGCTACGCCGCGAAGAACGTAGCGGCCAAAGGCCTGAAGGCTTAAAGGAAGGAAAGCACCGTGGGACTGAGCAAAGAACAAGCGCTGGCAATGCTGCAATCGGATGACCTGGTAGGCATCGGCATGGCCGCGCATCAATTGCGGATGAAAAAGAACGACCCGCGCGTGGCGACCTATCAAATCGATCGCAACATCAATTACACCAATTTTTGCACGGAATATTGCTCTTTCTGCGCGTTTTATCGCCCAATCGGAGCGAAAGACGGCTATATTTTGCCGTTCGAGACCATCTACGAAAAGATCGACGAGATGCTGGAACTGGGCGGCACAGGAGTGCTGCTGCAGGGTGGACTGCATCCGGATCTGCAGATCGGCTATTACGAGAATTTGCTGCGCTCGCTGAAGTCGCGCTATCCGCAAGTGCACCTGCATTGTTTTTCGGCGCCAGAAATTCTGTGCATCGCGGAAGTAAGCGAAATCAGTGTCCGCGAGACGATTCAGCGACTCATGGATGCGGGCTTGCAGTCGATTCCGGGTGGCGGAGCGGAAATACTGGATGACGAAGTGCGCGGGAAAATCGCGCGCCTGAAGTGCACCAGCGATGATTGGGAAGAAGTTCACCGCACAGCGCACTCGTTGGGATTGCGGACGACCGCGACGATGATGTTTGGCTGCGGCGAGGAACTGCGGCATCGCGTGAATCATCTCGACCGCATCCGGCGTATTCAGGAAGACACCGGCGGGTTTACCGCGTTCATTCCGTGGATTTTCGCGTCGGACAATACGGCACTGGGAAAAAGAGTGCAGGAAACTACCGCCGTGGATTATTTGAAGACGCTGGCGGTGAGCCGGCTGTATCTCGACAACATCGATCACATCCAGTCGAGTTGGCTGACACCCGGCATCAAGGTGTGCCAAGTGGGATTGCAGTTTGGCGCGGATGATGTGGGCAGCATCCTGATTGAAGAAAATGTTGTGTACGCCGCAGGAGTCCGGAACCGAACCAACGAGGAAGAATTGCGGAGAATTATTGCGGAAGCCGGGTTCATTCCCGCGCAGCGCGACACGCTGTATCGTTCTTATGTGTGGAAGCCACAGCAGGTAGCGCAACCTACCGCCGCGTAGGGGCGGGCGCTATTTGCGAAGACGCAGCAGGATTTCTACTTCAGTTCCATCCGGCAGGTCCAAAGGCTCGTAAGGCTGCAGTTGTCCATCCTTGTAGCGAGCAACAACGCGCATCGTTTCATCCCGAGGAGTTTGCTTTGCCGGAGCAGGGGCAGAGGACGCCGGGCCGCGCGAAGTTTCGTCCAGAGCCTGGTTGACGAGGGCATCGGCCTCGCGATTCTGCTCGCGGTAGACGTGGTCGATGCGAAAAGACTCGAGAGTCTGCGACATTTTCTTGGCGCGTTCAAAGAGCGGGCGCAAGTCTGAGCTTTTCACTTTGTACTGGCCGCGCATCTGCTTCACGAGCAATTCGGAATCGCTCTCGACGCGCAGCGCTTGTATGCCGTGATTCTGGGCGTAGTCCAGCGCAGCAATCAGGCCAAAGTATTCGGCAACGTTGTTGGTGCCGTGGCCGATGTATTTCTTCAGCCGCGCAACAATTTCTCCCTTGCCATCGCGAATGACGACGCCATATGCAGCGGGCCCGGGATTTCCGCGGGAGCCGCCATCGACGTTTGCCTGAAACGCCGCGAGTGGCTTGCGCTCGGGCTCCGATTCGCCGAACAAGCCGCCGGGTTTGGAAAATGAGGGACGCCTGGTATTCACGAGACCGCAGCTCCGCTGGCCGACTCGGGAGGCGCGGCGTGGGGGATGGGTTCCAGGGTGTAGAGGATTCGCCCGCAGGTTTCGCAGCGAAAGACTTCGTCGTTGGTCTCGGTGCTGAGGACTTGAATCGTGTGTGGCAAGACGCGCATGCCACAGCCACGGCATTGTTCGGAGCGCACTTCGGCGAGCGCTGAGCCTGGATGCTTTCTGGAGATTCGGGAGTAGAGATCGAGTAGCTCCTCGGGTACCTTCGTGGCTATCTGAGCGCGCTCCGCTGTGGTGGCTTCGAGCTTCTTCTTTTTCTCGCCGTATTGCGCTTCAATCTGCTTCTTCTCAACCGCGATTCCCTGCTCAGCTTCTTTCAGTTCTGCGTCGACGCGCTTCACGCGGCGCTCAGCTTCTTCGATGGACATCATTTGCTCGAGCACGAGGTCTTCGGCCTTGGAAGCTTCCGCCTCGGCAGTGGCAATTTCATGCTGCAAGGCTTTATAGGCTTCGTTGGTTTTCACCGAGCTGCTTTGAGCGCGATATTTCTTGGCGCGTTCTTTCCACTGCTCCACGTCGCCCTCGAACTTGCGGCGCTGCGTCTGGCCTTGGCTCTGAATCTCTTTTGCGGAGGCTACGGCGGAACGGGCGCCGGTCAGTTTGGCATCCGCTTCGCGCATTCTTTTGGGGAGGGCATCGAGTTCGGCGCGGAGGGCAGCGATCGATTGGTCCAGGCGTTGCAGTTCCATAAGCTGCGGAATGGCAGGATGCATGGGTGGATTTTAGCACAGGCGTCAGCGGCGACTTGAGTTGGAGCAGACTTCCCAACGACCTTAAGTGGACCATGAAAAAAGGGCGTGCTGCTTGGATCAAGCGTACGCCCTAATTCCAGAATGCTAATTTCGCCAATGAACGGTGATTCTCAAGAAGCTTTAAGGTCGCGACGAATCATCGCAGCGTCGAGAAAATAGCCGATGCCGACGGCCAAAGGCAAGATGCCGAACGCGGCAGCAGCCATGGTTTCGGGTTCGCTGACCGCGCGAGCGATCACCGCAAACATCACGAAGAAGCCGAGACCGCCGCTGACCAGCAGCAGGCCCGCGCGACGAGACCTGGCATATTGAGAAAGTTCGGGCTCCATGGGAATTTCGACGCCACGAGCCAAAGCAGCCAAGCGTTCTTCGGAGCGAAGTTTACGAACCCTGTAAAAGGTGTACAGTCCCGCCACAGGAATACCGCAGGTCAGGACAACAGCAACGAGGCCGATCACACTTCCGTCCATAATCCACTCCTTCTGCCACTCAGGCCATTCAGAATCGCGTAGCGCGTTCTCAATAGAAGTAACGCAGGAGCATCGAAAATTGTTCCGGGAAGAAGGGCCAGAATGTGAAGGGATTAGCGGGGACTAATCTCGGCGACTTGCATGGTGGAGTCTATGGTCAGGGTGGGATAGCGGATTGGGGAGCCCTGCGGCGGAGCCGGGTGCTGAGCCACCACCTGAAAGTCCGAGCCAGAGCAATTGATCTGGTAGGTGTAGCCGTCGCGCTCGCGGCGAGCCATGTTCAGAGCACCGTCTGCAATCAAATCATTCAGGGAGACGCAGTTGCCGCTGGTGGCGGCGTTGGAGCGCTCCGCCTGGGCAATCTGCAAAAGATCGCTGCGCACACCCGTCAGGCTGATGGCCTGAGTGGGCGCTGTTCCGGCGTCGGTGACGGGCATTTGCCGAAAGTAAAGATGGTAGACGCCAAAAAGCACGGCGGCGGAAATGAGTAAGCTGGCTAGGGCACGCATAAGTCTATTTTTTCGCTACCGTCCGCTGGGGACAAGGGCTTCCCGGCAGCGAGGTATCCAGAGAGGTAATAGTACTAGCTAAGTGCTGGGAATTCAAATATGGGAGTGGAGAAATGGGCAAGTACGCGGGCCGAATGAATTGACCGGGCACGGGTTCTCCAGTAACAAAGATACACAGTCCACTGACCTGAGGAGTCCCGATGAAGACCAGCTCTCCGCGCGCCCTGCTACTCGCTTGCTTGCTGTCTGTTTCGATCGCGATTCCCGCCGATGTGCTGGCATCACCGTCGCCGGCGGACACCACGACGAGAGCGGGTGAAGTCTCGCGAGTAATTCCTTCCGTAAGCATTACGCGAGGCGCGAAGAATATGTCGGCTTCCGCGAAGACAATTGTGGATTGGCAAGACGTGATCAAGACCGAAGCGAGCGCGCGAGCCCGCGTGTCTCTGGATGACGGCTCGGTACTCAACATAGGCTCCGGTTCGTCCGTCAGCGTCGTGAAGCACGATGCGGGTGCGCAACAGACCGAACTGGAAATTGGCTTCGGGAAAATGCGTTCGCAAGCGCAGAAGATCTCCCAACCCAACGGCAAGTTTGAAGTGCGCACTCCTGCTGGAGTCGCGGGCGTGGTGGGGACGGATTTTTATGTCGGCTACGAAAACAACGTGATGACCGTGATTGTGTTCGAAGGCCTGGTGAAAGTGTGCAACCTCGCGGGAGTTTGCGTGGAAGTGAAACCCGGACAAATGACCACCGTGAGGAATGGAGATAATTCCGGACCCGCGCCGACCTCGCAAGCGACACTCGCGTTGTTGACGGATGCAGTGGACAGCACCTTGCTCGAGGCTCCAACCGGCGCTGGGTCGGTGCGACATATTGGAAAAGGCACCGCGATAGCACTAGGGATTTTGGCGGTCGTGCCGATTATCGTGATTCCGGTCGTGGTTAGCCGGAGTTCCAATCCGACTCCCGTTACAGGGAAAAACCCTTGTCCCCCAGGATCCGCAGCGTGCGGATGAGGCTTGAAACCCTATTGGCGGCGGAGCCATCCAATTAAGTGTTCGACCCCCAAGGCGCATATTGGCGCGAGACACCTCGGTTTGTCGGACCCACACACGTGGCGTACACTGTATTTTTGAACCTTGTCCTTAAGCCAGAGTGAGGCACCCCTTGAATCATCGATTGGCTGTTTGTTCGCGTAGGCGTTCGCGCCTATGGTATTGCGGCACGTTGGTAGCCGCCATGTTGCTCTTTGCGACTGCTCGCAATAGTGCGAGGCCGCTGCCGTTGCCGCCGGATTCCGCGGCGAAACCCTCGCCACTGCTGGATGCGATGAAGGCGGAACTCGATCGCTCGATGAAGACGTTCGGCGCTCAGGACCCGGCGGCATACTACATTGGGTATACGCTGACGGATTCGCAACGGGCGACCGTGTCGGGCTCCAATGGAGCTTTGCTGAGCAGCGACGAAGTTCGCAATCGTTGGCTGGAAGTGGCGGTGCGCACCGGCAACTACAATCTGGACAGCACGCATAAGGTCGATGGACGGCAGCCTCCAACGGCTGGTCCGGGGACGAATGCGCCACTGGACGACGATCCAGACGTGTTGCGACGGGCGATTTGGCTGGAGACCGATAAGCAGTACCGCTCAGCGGCGGAAGCGCTGATCAAGATCAAGACGGGGAAAGAAGTGAAGGTGCAAACCGCGGAAGGAAACGCGCCGGACTTTTCGAAAGAGAAAGCGCAAACATTCACTGGGACGTGGGCTTCGTTCACGCTGGACCGGAAACCCTGGGAGCAGAAAGTCCGCGACTATACGCATTATTTTCGCGAGTCACCCGCGGTAATCAATTCCATTGTCACCTTTACCGCGCAGGCCGAAAACACGTTGCAACTCTCTTCCGAAGGAACGCAACTGCAGTTTGGGCAAGTGCGCTATCGGCTGGAATTGTTTATCCAAGGCAAGGCTACGGATGGCATGGATATCGAGCGCTATTACAACTTCGACTGGGTGAACGCGTCGGACGCGCCTGGCGACAAAGCGGTGCTGGCCGCGTCGGCGCAATTGCGTAAAGAGATGGAAGGATTGGTGGCGTCTCCGCTGAACGATCCGATCGTGGGTCCAGCGTTGTTGACGGGAAGGGCTGCGGCGGTTTTCTTCCATGAAGTTTTTGGGCATCGCGCCGAAGGACACCGGCAAAAAGATGTGAACGAGGGTCAAACGTTCGCCAAAAAAGTGGGCGAACCGATCCTGCCAAGTTTCTTGAGCGTGGTGGACGACGCCACGATGAAGAAGTTGGGCAAAGAAGATTTGTTGGGCTACTACCAGTACGACGACGAAGGAGTTAAGGCGCAGCGCGTGGTGCTGGTGGACCACGGCGTGTTGAAGAATTTCGAAATGTCGCGCTCTCCTTTGGCGGACTTCCCCAATTCCAATGGACACGGGCGGCGGCAAATTGGCGCCAGTCCGGTGTCGCGGCAAGGAAATCTGATCGTCGAAAGCAACAAAACGGTGACGAACGCCGAACTGCGCACCAAGTTGATCGAACTGGTGAAGCAGCAGAATAAGCCGTATGGATTGATGATTGACGATATCGCCGGCGGATTTACGTTCACGGGGCGAGGACAGCCGCAAGCGTTCCAAGTGCAGCCGCTGGTTGTTTACAAGGTGTTTGCCGACGGGCGGCCGGATGAATTGGTTCGCGGAGTGGATATCGTGGGTACGCCCCTAGCGGCGCTTACGAAGATCGTGGCCACCGGCGACACACCGGAAGTATTCAATGGCTATTGCGGAGCCGAGTCAGGTTCCGTGCCGGTTTCGGCAGCTTCACCGGCTATTTTGACGTCGGAGCTGGAAGTTCAGAAAAAGCAATCGTCTACAGATCGCCCGCCGATACTGCCGGCACCTGCACACGATGATGGCGCTACGAAAGCGGGAGGCCTCCAGTAATGCGGAAATTCAGGCTAGCTGCGTTTTTATTGGCTATTTGCGTTACACCGGCGGCATTTGCGGCGTCACCGCAAGCTCAAACGCCTGCGGACAACGACCATACGTTGCAGGCCATGAAGGATGAGATGGCGCGTGCGAAGACCCGACTGGAATTACAGATTTTGAAGATGGACAAGCCGGTGCGGCCGTACTACGTGGAATACCGCCTGCTGGATCTGGATGTGCGAGAAGTGGTGGCGGAATATGGCGCGCTTCTTTCTTCCACGCACACGCGCAACCGGGTGATGAACGTTGCGGCTCGCGTGGGTGATTACAAGCTGGACAGTTCGAACTTCATCAGCGAAGACGGCTTCCGCGGCTTTATTGGGCCGACGGGAACGGTGGGAATTGACCGGGACTACGATTCGCTGCGCCAGGATTTGTGGATTGCGACGGACCAGGCGTTCAAGGAAGCCGTGGAAACGTATTCGCGCAAACAGGCCTATCTGAGCAGCCTGGCGCGGCAGTCGGATATCGACGACTTTTCGAAAGCCGAGCCTGTCCAACACATCGAACCGCTGGTCGCTTCCGATTGGTCGAATCGAAATTGGGAACAGGAAGCGCGCGAGACCTCTTCTGCGCTGCGGGCGTTTCCGCAGATTTACGAGTCGCGCGTTACGTATTACCTGGTGTATATGACCGAATACCTGCTGACCAGCGAAGGCACCGAAGTACGCGCCAATCATTGTTTCGCGGCGATCGAATCGGGTATGAACACGCTCGCCAGCGATGGCATGCAGGTGAATCACTACTACGCAACGTATGCGGCGCGTCCCGCGGATCTGCCATCCGTAGATGCCGTAAAGAACGGCCTGAATGTAGCGGGAACTGAGTTGATGGCGATGCGCGCGGCGGCTCCAGCGCCAGACTATACCGGCCCGGTGCTATTCGAGTCGCGAGCGGCAGCTCCGTTGATCGCGCAGGTGCTTGGCCCTTCGCTGAGCGGTGCGCGTCCACCGGTGGCGTTTCAGCCAGTGGTGGACCAGTTGATGAGCAGTTTGGGCGCGAGAAGCGAATGGAGCGGCAAACTCGATGCGCGCGTGCTACCTGTAACGGCAACGCTGGTTGACGATCCTACTGCTAAAGATTTCAAGGGCAAGCCGCTAATCGGCGGCTACGCTATTGACGAAGAAGGCGTGCCTGGCCAAAAAGTGGAAGTAGTGGACGCCGGTAAACTGAAAAACCTGTTGATGTCGCGCAGACCTGGGCCGGAGTTCGATAAATCCAACGGTCACGGACGCGCCGCATTTTTGAGCGATGCCAAGCCGACGATGAGCAATTTGTTCTTTACATCCACGGAAACAGTTTCGCCGGACGCCTTGAAAAAGAAATTCATGGATTCGTGCCGCGAAGAGAAACTGGATTTCTGTTTGGTGGTGCGCGAGATGGACAATCCGTCACTCAGCATATTGCATCAGGATGATTTCACTGAATTGCTGGCAAGCTTCGGGGGTAATGCAGCGACAGATCGGCTTCCGCTGGTGGTGTACAAGGTATACGTGAAGGATGGCCGGGAAGAACTTGTGCGTGGGGCGCGGATTACGGGATTCAGCCCACGCACCTTGCGCAACATATCGGGAATCGGCAACGACGATTACGTCTACAACTACATGCAGAGCCAGGTGGCCGGCGTTTCGGGAACAGC
>DASXLU010000237.1:0-2356 GCA_036496065.1 Candidatus Acidiferrum sp. | reverse complement strand
TTGCGCGATGCCATCCTGCGTGCTCTCCAAGAAGGTGAACTGCTTCCCGAAGATCAGATGAGCGATGAACTTCGCAAAATGCTGCAAGATCCCGGCGCCCTCAACAATCAAGAAATCCGCGACCTGATCGAAAAGCTCATGGAACGCCTGTCGCAGGAAGGCTACATCAATCCGCAGCAGCCTCCGCAAGTCACGCCGCCGAATCAGATGTCAGCCCGAGGTCAGGTTGGCCAGCCGCATAATCGCGAAACCGAAGCGCGTTTCGAAATTACCGACAAGGCCATCGATTTTCTCGGCTTCAAAACATTGCAGGATCTCCTCGGCTCACTGGGCCGCAGCAGTTTTGGCCGCCACGACACGCGCGACCTTTCCACCGGCGTGGAATCTGGTGGCGTCTCGCGTCCGTATGAATTTGGCGATGTGCTCAATCTCGACATCAGCGAAACTCTGTCCAATGCGATTCGCCGCGAAGGCGCTAAAGTTCCCATCGACATGCAGTACCGCGATTTGATGGTTCACCAGTGCGAATACCAGTCGTCGTGCGCCACGGTTGTGCTGCTCGACTGCAGCCACAGCATGATTCTTTACGGCGAAGACCGCTTCACGCCCGCTAAGCGCGTCGCTATGGCGCTATCGCACCTGATTCGCACCCAATATCCCGGTGACACGCTCAGTCTCGTGCTCTTCCACGATTCCGCAGAAGAGGTGCCGCTAGGCGAACTCGCGCGCGTACAAGTCGGTCCTTACTATACTAATACCCGCGAAGGCCTCCGCATGGCCCAGCGCATCCTGCTCCGCCAACGCAAAGACATGCGCCAAATCGTCATGATTACAGATGGCAAACCCTCTGCCCTCACGTTGGAAGATGGCCGCATCTACAAAAACGCTTTCGGCTTGGACCCGTTCGTCGTCGGCGAGACGCTTGAGGAAGTCAACAAGTGCAAGCGTGCCGGCATCATGATCAACACTTTCATGCTGGCCACGGACTACAGCCTGGTGCAATTCGTCCAGAAAATTACGCAGATGTGCAAGGGCAAGGCCTACTTCACCACGCCCTACAATTTGGGGCAATATCTGCTGATGGATTACATGCAGCGCAAAACGAAGACCATTCACTAACGGTTGCGAGTGGTTCTGCATTGCCGGCTCGCTGCGAAGAATAATTCATGTCCTTGGTTCACAAATTTTTGCGTCGATTCGGTTGGGAGGAACCTTTGTCTCACATTGAGGTTGGGCAAATTGCGCCAGAGTTTTCGCTGAAGTCCCTGGACAGCAAAGAATATTCGCTCGAGCAGCTGCGCAAAAAAGGTCCCGTAGTGCTGGCATTCTACAAAGTCTCATGTCCCATTTGCCAGTTCACCTTTCCATTTTTGCAGCGACTGGCAGAGCGCTATGCGGGCAATTCGGCTTCGGTAGTTGCAATTTCGCAGGATGATGTGCGCAGCACCAAGGATTTCAATCACGAATACGGCGTGAACTTTCTCACTTTGCTGGATGACCACGGATACCCGGTTTCCAACGCCTACGGCCTCACCAGCGTCCCCACCATTTTTCTCGTAGCGCCCGATGGCAAGTTGAAAGTGAGCGGCACCGGATTCAGCAAGGCAGACCTGGAAACAATTGCGGCAGAACTCGCACAGCAGCAGAAAACGAGCGCCGCATCTGCTGCATTTTTCCGCCCCGATGAGGCCGTTCCCGCCTTCAAACCTGGATGAGGCTCGAAAAACTAGGTCCGGTCGGGACCTAACCCAACGCAAAACGCAGCTACTCCTCCGCCGTCGTAAGCAAGTCTGGCTTGTGCTTCGGCGCCTTCTTGCGTTTGTCCGCGATGATTCGCGTCGCGGCGGGCTTCAACCCGGAAACGCGGGCGCGCCGACGCGCTTCGTTCCCCTTTTCCAGCTTTTTCGTTTTGCGCTTCGCGCCATGTTCACTCTTTTTCCGAAACAATCTCTTGTGCCGCTCGCCAACCCTGGTCGATCGCCTCGCTCGTGTACGCAAACGCTCCTGCATCGGAATTCGCTATGTGGATTCGCCCAAACGGTTTACGCCCGATTTCGTTAGGCGCGCCGCCTTCGGGCCAGACCGGATCATAGAGCGAATTGTATTCGTACGCATATCCATGCGGCCAGCGATTCACGGTAATCGCCTCGATGTCTCGCGCGGGATCGAAGCCGCCCTCCGACAACATCCGCCCCAATTGCGACCGGATATTTCGCTCAAATGTTTCGAAACTCGTGGTCAAGAGCTTCCCGCGCCCTGCGATCTGCATCTCTCGCGCCGTTTTTCCCGGGCCTACCGGCACATATTGCATATGCAACAGGCAGGATTCTTCCGCCATTTGCGGAAATCTATAACC
>DASXLU010000236.1:0-4838 GCA_036496065.1 Candidatus Acidiferrum sp. | reverse complement strand
CAGACTTCCTCGATGGAGCAGCACTCGTAAGCGACGCGGATTCGTTCGAGGATAAGCCCGGCGTCACGCTAATTACGCTGCACAGCACCAAGGGCCTCGAGTTCGACCACGTTTTCCTGACCGGGCTGGAAGATGGCATCTGCCCGCACAGCCGTTCCCTCAACGAAGAAAAAGGAATCGAAGAAGAGCGCCGGCTGGTGTATGTGGGCATGACCCGCGCGCGGCAGTCGTTGACCTTGACGCGAGCCGTCTATCGACGCGTGTTCGGCAATGAGCAGCAAATGCGCGCGTCGCTCCCTTCGCGCTTTCTGGCGGAAATACCCAGCGAACTCGTGGATACGGTGCGCGGCTCCATGGCGGAAATCGGCCAGTCGCGTCGCTACGAGCCCGATCCGGAATACTCATACTCGGCGCAAGAATTTCTGCGCCGCGTACGCGGTGTCACTCCGCCGGCCGCCACAAGACCGGCAGCAGCGCGCCGTCCCTCGTCCTCCACTTCTTTCTCGACTCCGAAATTCAAAAAAGGTGGAAACGCCGATCCTCTCCTTGGCCAGAAAGTCCGTCATCCCGAATATGGCGTAGGCACAGTGGTTGGCGTGGAAGGCGAAGACGACGACCGCCGCCTATCGGTCAGCTTCCCGGGACGCGGAACAAAAAAGTTCGTCGAGCGTTACGCGCAGTTGCAGCAAGTTTAATCCTCTACACGCCGGTCCTTGTAGGGCCCGCCTTCTGCTTGCCCTGACATCGGAAGGGAAGCGGGCCGCCGCTCGGATGCGCAAGACTAAAAACACATCGTGCGCTCTTACCGTCGGTTAAGTTGCGCCCCTGGTGCCTATCGCGATACAGTGTGACTCGATCATTCCTACATGGCGTGTCCGGACCTAGCCACGGTGCAGATGTGTCCGGAATCGATCGGAGCGTTGGGTGGATCCTCAATTATTCCGCTGCAAGAACATAGACCAGCTCATCTCGGACTCGGAGAATCCAGAAAAACGACTGAAGAAGACCTTAGGCTGGATCAGCCTGACCGCACTAGGTATCGGCGCAATCATCGGCACCGGAATTTTCATCCTTACGGGCACCGCGGCCGCTGGCGAAGATGTCTTAGTGCCCTCGCTGCTGAAAGCTCCCGTGCTCGACGTAATTCTGCACGGCTCCCATGCGCTCGGTGCGGCAGGGCGCCCGGGCGCGGGCCCAGCCATTGCGGTTTCATTCTTCATGGTTGCGATCGTCTGCGGCTTCGCGGGCTTGTGCTATGCCGAGCTAGCCTCGATGATCCCCATCGCCGGCAGCGCTTATACCTACACCTACGCAACCATGGGCGAACTGGTGGCCTGGATCATCGGCTGGGACTTGATCCTGGAATATGCGGTTTCCAACATGGCTGTGGCTGTGGGATTCTCCGCGTACGTCAATAGCTTACTGAACTCCTTCGGAGTGCACTTGCCTGACGCGCTCAGTACCCCCGCGTATCAGCCAGGGATCGGCTGGCTTGCCCATTTCAATCTGGTGGGATTCCTGATCGTGATGCTGCTTACCGTGCTGTTGGTCACGGGCATCAAGGAGTCCGCAACCTCCAACAGCATCATGGTCGGCATCAAGCTGATCGCCATTTTTGTATTCATCGTATTCGCATCGAAATACATCAACCCCATCAACTGGAAGCCCTTCGCGCCCAACGGATTTCAAGGCATCCTGACCGGCGGCGCGATCGTCTTTTTCAGCTACATCGGATTCGACTCCGTCTCGACCGCCGCCGAGGAATGCAAGAATCCGAAGCGCGATTTGCCGCTGGGAATCATGACTTCCCTGCTGGTTTGCGCGGCGCTCTATGTCGGCGTGGCGGTGGTGCTGACCGGCATTCAGCCTTACCACATTTTCAAGGGCGACGCGGCCCCCGTAGCCACGGCGCTGCACAACATCGGCTTGGATAAATTGCAGCGGTGGGTAACCATCGGCGCTCTCATGGGCATGATCTCGTCGCTGCTGGTCTATCAGTATGGTCAGGCGCGCGTGTGGTTTGCCATGTCCCGCGATGGACTGCTGCCTGCAGCATTCTCCAAGGTACACAAAAAATTTCGAACGCCGCATTTTGCCACGTGGATTGCAGGCATCGTCGTAGGCATACCTGCTGGGATTTTTGATATCGGAACGCTCGCGGACCTTTCGAACATCGGCACGCTATTTGCCTTCGTGCTCGTCGCCATCGCCGTGCTGGTTCTCAGGAAATCGCAACCAGACCGAGCACGCGGATTCCGAGTGCCCTTGGTGCCATTTTTGCCAATCCTGTCGATCGTAACTTGTGTCATCCTGATGGCCAGTCTGACGCTGGAAAACTGGATACGCTTTTTTGTCTGGCTGATCATCGGTCTTGTGATTTATTTTGTGTATAGCCGTCACCGCAGCACCCTGAATACGTCGCCAAGGGCATAAGGCACTGGAATGTCGCAGGGGTCCAAGCAGGCGCTCCGCCAACGAACAGCCGTCATCTGCGCCATCGCGCTTTGCTTTGGATTATTTCCATCGCACACTCACGCGTGGGGCAATAATGCGCAGAGACTGATCGTAAGCCGCGCTGTCGATTCCCTTCCTGCCGACCTCCGGCCTTTTTTCGAGAGCAATATCGCCTTTCTGGTGCAGCACGTGAACGATCCGCTGACCCAGCTCGACAAAAAACCTAACGAGCGCAGGAGTCATTTCATCGAGTTAGACAAATATGGCAAGTTTCCCTTCGAGGCGCTGCCACGCAACTACAAAGCGGCCATCGCCAAGTACGGTAAATCCAAGGTTGAGGCTTCCGGAGTGCTGCCGTGGGAAATCGGTGTCTACAGCGCGAAGCTCACTGAAGATTTTAAGACCGGCCGCTGGGAAGACGCCAAGCTGGACGCGGCGTTCCTGGCAAATTATGTTGCCGAAGCGCACGACCCTTTCAATACCACAGAAAATTTTGATGGCAAGGTTTCGGGGCAGTCTGGGGTGAACGACCGCTTCAACGCCGTACTCGTCGACCGTTATAGCTCCTTCTTTCCGCTTAATCCACATGACGCATCGTATGTCCACGATCCCACGGACTATGCATTCGAATCCTGCCTGAACGCACACAGCCAAGTGGAGGCCGTGCTGCTAGCCGACCGCCATGCAAAGCGCGGGCTCAGTTCGTACACCGACGAATATTACGATCGCTTCTATAACCTCGCAGCCGCATCGCTGATCCGGCAGCTTTCTGATGCTTCCAGCGACATTGGCTCGTATTGGCTGACTTCCTGGATTAACGCCGGCAAACCACAACTGCCGCACTGATTGCCCTGATGACTGCTCCCGACATTCTTCAACGAATTGAAGCGCTACCTAAGGCGGAGCTCCACCTCCATCTGGAGGGAAGCATCCGGCCAGAACTGGCGAGTGATTTGGCGGCGAGGCACGGCGTGGAAGTATCCGTGGAGGAAGTACGCCGGCGCTATAGCTATCAGGATTTTTTAGGCTTTATTGAAGCTTTCAAGTGGGTGACGTCTTTCTTGCGGGGTCCTGAGGACTTCGCCTTGCTCGCCGCGGATGTTGCGGAACAACTGCTCGAGCAAAATGTCATTTATGCCGAGATCACCCTTTCCGCGGGAGTCATGATTCTGCGCGGGCAGAATCCGCAAGCCAATTTCGAAGCGATCCTGGCGGCGTTGGAGCCTTTCGAGGCGCGCGGATTACGAGCCAACTGGATTTTCGATGCGGTCCGGCAATTTGGGCCGGAGCCCGCCATGGAAGTTGTGGAATGGGCGCACCGCTGCGCGTCACCGCGACTGGTGGCGTTTGGCATCGGTGGCGATGAATTGAGCATTCGAACTGCGGACTTCCGCGCCGTCTATCTGAAGGCCGCTAGCTATGGGCTGCACCGGCTGATTCACGCCGGAGAAGTGGGCGGCCCTGAGAAAATTCGCGAATCGATTGATTTGCTTGGAGTGGAACGCATCGGACATGGAATCTCTGCGGTGCAGGATCCAGCGCTGATGGATTTGTTGGCGGAGCGGCAAATACCCCTGGAAGTTTGCCCGGTCAGCAACGTGCAGACCGGCGCGCTAGCCAGGCAGCTAGGCCTGCCGGCTGCTTCGATAGCGCAGCACCCTTTGCCGGAGATTGTTCGCCGCGGCGTGCCCGTGGTGCTCTCGACGGACGACCCTGCAATGTTTCACACTTCCCTACGGGGCGAATACCAGGCCGCGCATAGCATGGGGCTAACTGAATCCGAGCTCCGGGGCATTGTCAACGATGGTTTCCGGTGCGCATTTCTATCGCCCGAAGATCGCGCTCGCCTGCACTTCCGGGCAGATGGCGGCGCGGGGTGGAATGATATACTGACTGCATGACAGCTCATATTTGGGTAATGCCAAAGCGTACCGTGCTGGACCCGCAGGGACAGACCATACATCACGCCCTTTCGGGATTGGGCTACGAGCAGGTTTCCGACGTCCGCCAGGGCAAGTTTTTCGTGCTGAATTTGAATGGATGGACGCGCGACGAAGCGCAGAAACAGCTCGAGCGTATCTCCAAAGAAGTGTTGGCCAATCCGGTGATTGAGGAATATCGCTTCGAGATCGTGGACTGAGGAACCGCTCATGCTGCGACTCTCCCGCCGCCAAAAAGCCCTTCATAATGCAATGCGAAATTTGCTGCTGATCTGTGGCGCTATAGTAGCGCTCTTGCCGATCGCTGGCTGCCAAAAAACTCTGCGAGTAACTGACCCGCAGTTGCGTCCGATACAAGAGACACTGGACGCGCAGTTGCCGCAAGGGTCTTCCGAACAGCAGGTACTCGCCTACCTCGAGGCTCGCGGTTACCCGATCGAACCG
>DASXLU010000235.1:0-13936 GCA_036496065.1 Candidatus Acidiferrum sp. | reverse complement strand
TATGTGGTCTCCAAGAAAGTGAGCGCCGAGGCTTTTCTGGCGAATATCCGCAAGATCAGCCGCGATAACGCGAGAACTCCGATGCAGTGGGATGATTCGAGTAATGGCGGGTTCACGACGGCAGTGAAGCCGTGGCTGTTGATGAATCCTAATTTTAAGGAAGTGAATGCCAAGCAGTCGCTGGCTGATCCGAACTCGATTTACCGCTACTACAGGCGGATGGTGGAATTACGGAAGAAAACGCCTGCGCTGGTGTATGGAGATTTCAAGGACATTGACCCGGCGAACGCGAAAGTTTTCGCGTATACGAGGATTCTGGGCGGCCAGGGTTACTTAATTGTGCTGAACTTTTCCGGCGAGGTGCTCAACTACGCGATTCCGGCGGGACTGAAGGCGGGGCGGCTGGTGATTTCGAACTTGGGCGGGGCGGAAGAGAACACCGGAACGCTGCAGATGAAGACATGGGAGGCGCGAGTCTACAAAATCGCGGCGCTCCCGGATGCAACCACTATGCATTGAGGAATTTTGCGTGACGATAAGGTCGATCGGAGATTGTTGAACACTGAGATGGGAACTCTCTGGCGAAATACGTTGTACGGACTAGTGCTGCTTGTTCTGGGTGGAGTTGTGTCGGCATTTGCTGCTGCGGCGCAGAATCCGGACGACGGCGTAATTCACGTCGACGTAAACCTGGTGCTGTTGGACGCTACGGTGAAGACCAAGGCCGGGCAGATCATGGGCGATTTAAAGGAGGATGCGTTCGAACTTCGCGAAGACGGTGTGGCGCAAAAGCTGGCGATTTTTGGTCGCGACGAGCTTCCGCTTAACGTTGCTTTGGTGCTGGATCTCAGCGACTCGATTGGCCCATTTCTAGGACCGCTGCGCGATGCCGCCAATGTGGCCCTCTCCGCACTGAAGCCCGAAGACGAGGTGGCGTTATTTACGTTCTCAACCGAAGCCGAACTTCGCGTGCCGTTCACGAACGACAAGAGCAAAATCGCCGAGGCGATCAGCGCATTTCGCACAGGAGGCGCGACCAATATCAATGACGGGATTTTTGTGGCTTCGAAGTATCTGCTGAACGCGCCGCCGAAAGGCCGCCGCGTGATCATTCTGATCAGCGACGATGTGGGCACGAGCGCAGGGGGACAAGGAACCGCCGACATCGTTACAGAGACGATTGCCGCCGACGCTGTGCTGTATAACTTGAAAATTCCGGGCTACAATCCGCCAGGGACTCTTTTTGCTGCGGCGATGGTACCGGGACTGGTGAACATCCGGCGAGTTACCGATCAGACTGGCGGAGAGATCTTCGACGTGCAGGACGTGGCGCATCTCGATAGCGCGTTCCGCTCGCTAATCGACCGGATCAAGACACGCTACACGCTGGGCTATTACACGCACGCAACTGCGGCTACAGGGAAACCGCATAAGCTGGACGTGCGTTTGGCGTCGTCGTTCGGGAAAAAAGGACACGATTACGTGATCCTGTCGAAGACCGGATATTACGTTCACTAAAATCGCGGAAGTTCGCTGGACTGCATTGGGGAGCAAGCGAGAACTCGTCGGGCGCGAGCACACAAAAAAAATCAAGGGCGACTCGGAGTTAACCGCGTCGCCCTCTTTTCGACTGATACGTTAAGTTTGTTGCTTCCCGTCTCAACTCTGTCGGAAGGCGGTGCGGTTTGACCCGAACCGCCCCCGGAAAATTGATTCGCGAAGCCCGACTTACTGGTTCAACTCACGATTTGTAGCGCGGTGTGACCCTCGCCGTATTTCTTGAGCGCACCCTTAAGCGTCTCGCTTTCGCTTCGATCCAGCAACGATCCGGTTTGACCCGAATTGTTGTTGAGATCCAGCTGCAAAGCTCGCTTCCCGCTTCTAAACAGTGGACTGACGAGGTTTGACCCAAGCCATTCCTCCGTTTCGATTCGTAAAGCTTCCCTTCCCGGTTTCATTCGCTGGAAGTAACCTCGGTTTTACCCGCTGCCGCTCTTGCGTTTGAAACTGAGAAGTTGCACTTCCCATTCAACCCGAAGCTGAAGAACTCAGTGTTACCCGAGCCATTGGCTTGAATTGATTCGAAGTTTTATTTCTTCTCGATCAATCTGAGGGGATACTACGAGCAACAGAAAAATCACGCAAGAGTAATCTCGGGAAAAAGGTGTGGAAATATGTGCAAGCCTGTGCAAGAAATTTCTGCACAAACATAGGGCATCGCTGCGTTGCGTTGCGCATCGTTTCCGCCTGAACATTTGACTCGCGTCGTAAGTGGGCGTCACTCAATGGACGCCTCACATCGTGCGCGCAAGCTCACCGTGCGTGATATACTCCGCGCGGTTTTCCCAAGGAGCCCGGCATGATTCGAAAATTATTTTTGCTTTTTCTGCTCGTGACTTTACCAGCGGTGGCGCAGATCGTGGCGATCCGCGCGGGAAACGTAATTGATCCCGCGACGGGAGCTGTCGCTAAAAATCAAGTGATTGTGGTGGAAAACGGCAAGATCAGCGCTATTGGCGGCAACGTGTCGATTCCTCACGGAGCGCAGGTGGTGGACCTTTCGAACGAATGGGTGATGCCGGGATTGATTGACGCGCACACACACTTGACGCTGACAGAACTGCCTGGCAAAGCGCCGTTTGAGGCGTCGTATTTAAAGGAAGGAAGCGCGCTGCGTGGCCTGCGCGGTTTGCACAATGCGCAGATCATTCTCCAGGCGGGCTTCACGACCGTGCGCGAAGTGGGGAACGAAGCGAATTACGCGTGCAGCGATCTGAAGAAGGCGCTGAAAGAGGGCTGGTTCGACGGCCCGACGATGCAATGCGCCGGGAAAATCATAGGCCAGTTTGGTGGACAATCGGGGAACATTCCTCCGGAACAAGGCGAATTCTGGAAGTGGGAATATATCGACGCGGATAGCCAGGATGAGATCCGCAAAGGCATCCACGAAAACATTTACTACGGCGCTGATGTGATCAAGCTTGTGGCGGACAACAGCGCGTTTCACTATTCGGAGAGCGACATTCGCGTGGCCGTGGACGAAGCACATGCGGCGGGCCGTCCGGTGGCCGTGCACGTTTATGGCGGTCCTGCAGCGGACAACGTGATTCGCGGAGGCGCCGATTCCGTGGAACATGGTTTCGAATTAACCGACGAACAATTGCGGCTGATGAAGGAAAAGGGAACGTTTCTGGTGGGCACAGACTTCCCTACCACGCATCTT
The DNA here is from genome assembly GCA_036496065.1 of Candidatus Acidiferrum sp. Taxonomy (GTDB): domain Bacteria; phylum Acidobacteriota; class Terriglobia; order Acidiferrales; family UBA7541; genus Acidiferrum. The sequence continues at coordinate 10,713 of DASXLU010000235.1, read as the reverse complement.
GCGGGACTGAGCCCTTCGAACGATGTGCTGGCGAATGCGGACGTTTTGGGGAAAAAGATCATCGATCGCCTGGGGCGCGCGCACAAAATCGGCGTGAAGATGGCGTTTGGGTCGGACACGGTGACGGAGATGCCGGGGCGCACGCGCGCAGACATGATGATGGATTACTTGGCAGTGTGGCGCGCGGCAGGAGTTCCGCCCGCTGATATCCTGAAGGCCATGACCACGAATGGCGCGGAATTGTTGCGCATCAACAAGGAACGCGGTGCAATTGCCGCGGGACAGTTTGGTGACATCATCGCGATGCCGGCCGATCCGTTGCAGGATGTTGAGTCGCTGCGCAAAGTTAATTTCGTGATGAAGAACGGGAAAATTGTGCGCGGTTTGAAGTAAGCGGTGGCACGGGTCTACATCAAAAAAGGCAAAGTGTTTACCTCAATCCGGATCGCGAGCTTCTCTGGCTGATTTGTTCGGGGCAGAGGCTGGAAAGACGTTGAAGTTTGGGACGGGCATGGGTGTATCGCCCATGCGATCTTGCCAGAGGAATTTGTTCAGGACGACGTTATCGGCGGCATCGGCGTGGTGGAAATCCATGTTCTCGCCTTCTTTCCACTCTTTTGTGTTCACTTCATAGATCAGGCCGCTGTCTCGATTGCGATAGTCCGCGACGTATGCAGGCTGCGTGCCGGGGCCGCTGAAGAGCGGAGCCATAACCGCGGCGCGTGAATCGTTCGCGTTCATTGGAGGAACACCAAGCAGCGCCTCGATCGTTCGAACCATGTTTATCGTGGTGTAGAAAGTGTGATCGACGAAAGACCCCGGTTGATCGGCCGTGCGCTTTGGCAGCGGCGCGTACTTGCTGATGACCAGAGCGGTGCTGCGGTGAGAATCGACGTGGTCGGGACCATCCTGGGCGTCGTCTTCCAGAATGAGGATCGCCGTGTCGTCCCAGTAGGGGCTGTGCGAAACGGCGTCGACGACACGGCCGACGGCAAGATCGTTGTCGGCTACGGAAGCTGCGGGGCGCGGCTGGCCTTTCGCTCCACCCGCGGTGTGATCATCGCCCAAGCGAAGCAAAATGAATTGTGGAAGCGTATCTTTGCCTGCCTTGCGCGCCACCAGAAAGCCGTTGAACTCATTCAGAAACTCATCGGCGCGCAGTTGATCCGGGTAGGCGGTTTCGAAATCGGGGAAGCGGGGATCGAAATGGCCGCGCAGCTCGGGCTGCGACGCCACATTTTTGGCCAGCACGGGAATTTCCCACGGATAGGGACTGGGACCACCGCGGGGGTCGCCCACGTTTTTATCGAGCGGTTCGCCCTTCTTGATTACGGTGCGCGTGCAGGTGACACCGGCCACTTTCGGCGGGCCACTGAGCGGAAGTTTGCCTTCCGGAACTGCATTGCACCATTTGGAGATTATGAATTCGCCGTAATGGCGATACGAAACTCCGTGCGTCGCAAAATTCTTCCAGAGATAGCCGCCCGTCGGTTCGCCGGCGTCGGGCAGTTCGTCTTCCGCGGAAACTCCATCGAGAAATTGGCCTTCGGAGTCATAGGTGTGCTCGTGCCCGCGGTACGCGACGGGCCAGGTTTTCTCGACATAGTCTGAAATGGAGGCGGAAGTGGACCAAACGTGGCCGTCGCCGGATACGTCTCCACTGTCGTAAAAATTGTCGAGGATTCCGAATTGTCGTGCGAGTTTGTGTTGGTTGGGAGTGATGCCTTCGCCGTACATCGTGAGCGAGTCGTCGCCGTTGGCTTCCTTGAGGTCACCGAAGACCTGATCGTAAGTGCGATTTTCCTTGATCATATAAATCACGTGGCGGATTTTATTTTTTCCTGCGACAAACGGTATCTGGTCTACATTTCCCTGGGCGGCATTCGTTTGAGAAACTTGGGCAGTCCACGCCGAGAGCTTGTCTTTCAGGTCTGTTAGCGAGATGCGGGCCAGCGAACCATTGGTCATCGCGGGGTTGTAGGGATATTCGGGCTGGCCATCTTTTCCCTTTTTCAAGACGACCGGGTTGGGTCCGGAGCCGCGTCCCTTGGCGCTGTCAATCAACAGATCCTTAGCGGTGGTTGCTACGACGGTTGGGTACCATTCGGTGGGAATAAAACCCACGGCATGCATCGGCTCGCCGGGCCTGGGATGCGTTAGATCAAACACTGCGACTGAGTCTGAAATCGAGTTGGCGGAGAAAAGTGTTTTTTCATCGGCAGAAAGCGCCAACGATTCCGGGTCGCTGCCGCCATATTTTTGGCCGGGAAGTTTAGTGGAGAGCGAAAAAAGCAGCTTGCCTGTGTTGGTATCCAGCACCCCGATTTCATCGCGATTGGTAAGCGCGACGAAGAGGTGCGAATTATCACGCGAGAGCAGCAACGCGGTCGGATGCGAACCACCCGCAAGGGGAGCCATGGGCTGGCGGAGAGGAATTATGCGGCGAACTTTACCAGCGACGAGATCCAGTTCTGCAACGGCGGAGGCATTCCAAAGGGAGGCGAAGCCGCGCTTTCCGTCGCTGGTCATCACCGTCGTATAGGGGAGCGAGGCCGGGATGCGCTTGAAGATGGAAAGGTCGAAGCGGTGAATGAGTTTGCCGTCGGAGGCATTGAGCAGGAGCGCCTCGTCGGAATTGTTGCTGGCCACAAGGATACGTTCCGTTCCGCCGCTTATGCCTACGCTGAGTCCTGCCGGGTAGGTCACATCTTTGAATTCGTCGCGGCGTAGCTTTCCAGCAGGCAATTGTGTGCGCGGCGCGAGTGGCAGGAAACGCTCCGGAGTGACTTCGCCATTCTGAAAATTGTAGACGGCGATTCCGTTTCCGGTGCTTCCCTTCTCTTTGCCAAGCGGATCGGTCAGTGAGGCCATTGATGCGTAGAGATGATTTCCATCCAGGCTAAAAGCCAAACCGAGGAAAAACGTTTGCCTGGCATCGCCGCTGAGGCGATCATCTGGAAAATCGCGGAGCGTGTCGGTTTCCAGATTCAGAACGGTAAGGGATTGTTTTTCACCCGAGCTATATGCACCGTAGCCGCTGTGAAGCAATACCGCGAATCGACCATCTGGAGAAATTGCCGCAGCGGTCGGGAAATTATTGATGCGGCGCGGATTTCCGGGGATATCGCCAAGGAATTTGGCGTTAGGCATCTGCTTGAGCGGAGGCGCAGCAGAATCTTGGGCAGCCAGAGGAGCTACGCTGGCGAACAGCATGGCCAAGAAATACAAAGCGCGGCGGATGATTTGCATGGGCGCATTATATTGGATTTGGTTGGGACAAAAGTGAACGACGGGTGAAGGCAGCGGGCATCTGAGCGTACCCGAAAAGATAACGCCGAACAATGTAACCTCGGACTTTGGACAGTAGTAAGGGTAAATAGAGGCCGGTATGGAACTGCTGCAGCGATTCGCATCGGGCGACCTGGAGGCCTTCGAGGTGTTGTTTCGCGAGCACCAGGCGGACGTGTATCGCTGGATCTTGCGAATCGTCCGCCATACCGCCACGGCGGAGGATTTGACCGTTGAAACGTTTTGGCGCTTCTACAAAGCGCGTAGCCGTTTCGATCCCGGCCGGGGAAACTGTGGAGCGTGGTTGCGACGCATAGGGACAAACGCCGCGCTGGATCATTTGCGCAAGGCGCGCCGGGAAGTTCCGTTGGCCGAAGACTTACCGAGTGCGGCGGGGATTGGGCCGTGCGAACAAGAGGAGCTGCGCGCGCAATTGCAAAGCGCGGTCAATGGTCTTACGCCTCGGCTGCGAATTACCGTGATGCTGGCGTTGGTAGAAGAAGAGCCCTACGAGAATATCGCCCAGGCACTGGGAATCTCTGTGAGCGCGGTGAAGGTGCGGGTGTTTCGCGGCGTTCGAATATTGCGGAAGAAACTGACCGAGGTAGGAGTTCATTCATGAAGGAACCGGAATTTGACGATTTGAAGACGGTCTTGCAGAAAGGGCTGCCGCGAGTGTCGGCGGAGCCGCTCAAACGGGATCTGTGGCCCGAGATGCTGAGGAAGCTGGATTCGCAGCAACTGCGCGTGCCTTGGTGGGATTGGGCGCTGCTTGCGGGGGCGACTCTGCTGCTCTGTTTTTTCCCAGGAATTATTCCGGCGCTGCTGTACCAATTGTAGAGGAGGATAATTATGAACCGTCATCGATATTTACGCGCGTATCTGGCAGGGATCGCTGTGCCAACCGTATTCCTGCTGGTGGCCATGACTCTGTACACAATCTTTCGCTACGTTTATAACTTTCCGACTCCGATCGAACGAGTAATCGTGTTTCCGATGGCTATGGTGCCGAATGTGTGGGGGCTATGGAATGTTCTATATGTGAGCGTGATGGAGCGCAGGCACATTTCGCTGGGACTTTTTGGTGGAGTGCTTCCGTTACTGCTCGCACCAGGGGGCTATTTAGTGGCGCGATTACTGGAATTTACGATTCCGCACGAAGTGTATGCATTCGGGCAGTTCGCGCTCCCCGTCGCGCTGATCTTGTACTATTTGGTTTGGAAATATTTCGTAGGCTTCCTGAATAGCGAACTCGGCGTTGCCTAATGCCGGCCAACGTTCTTACGAACCGGAGTAGCGCTGCTCTTTCCATGGATCGCCGTACGCATGATAGCCATTGCGTTCCCAGAAACCGAGGCGGTCTTGATCGAGCAACATGAAACCGCGCACCCATTTCACGCTTTTCCAGGCGTAGAGATGCGGCACGATGAGGCGCACTGGGCCGCCATGGTCCCCGGTTAGAGGTTCGCCATCATGATCGAAGGCGAATACGACTTCAGGGCGCTGCAAATCTTTCAACGGGATATTCGAGGTGTAGCCTTCTTCAGCGAGAACAAGGACGAACTCCGCACCGGGCTGCAGTTTGACAAGATCGAGCACGTCGGTGAAACGCACACCCTTCCAGTGATTGTCGAGACGGCTCCAGCGAGTAACGCAGTGGAAATCCGATGTGGTTTCTACCTGTGGCAGCGCGCGAAATTGGTTCCAGGTAAGCCGCAGCGGCTCTTCGACGAGCCCGCTAATTTTGAAATCCCATTTCGCCGGATCGAATTGCGGCACGCTTCCGTAGTGCAGGACGGGCCATTTGATCGTGAGCGATTGTCCGGGCGGAAGACGGCCTTCGGCGCGAGCTTGTTTTTCTTTTGCTCGCCGGCCGCCATCATCACCAAAAATAGGCATGCGGATTACCTCTCGTTATTAGAGTAGATGAGAAGCACTTGGTTTCATGGCGAAAGAACAGGCGCCACTGGAGGCCAGCGGTTTGGGCGTATGTTATTCTCTTCCCATGCCCGCACAAATTCTGGATGGCGCAAAAATACGGGATCAAATTTTCAGTGAACTCAAAGAGGAAGTCGAACGCCTGCGCGCGCAAGGAGTACGGCCGGGTCTAGCGGCGGTGCTGGCGGGCGAAAATCCCGCCTCGCAATTGTATGTGAAGAGCAAGATCGCGGCTTGCGAACAACTGGGGATGTTCAGTTGGCTGCATACTCCGCCAGCGAATGCGTCGACCGCATACATGCTGCAATTGGTCGCGGACCTGAATGCCGACGATAACGTTGATGGAATTCTGGTGCAGTTGCCGTTGCCCGCGCAGATTGATTCGAAACGAGTGCTTGAAGCCGTGCATCCGGCGAAAGATGTGGACGGGTTTCATCCTGTAAATCTGGGGAATTTGGTGAGCAACCGGCCAGGACTGGTGGCATGCACGCCTGCTGGATGCATGGAAATTCTGCGGCGCTACAAGATTCCGGTGGAGGGCGCAAACGCAGTGGTGCTGGGCAGAAGCGACATAGTGGGCAAGCCGATGGCGCTGCTGCTAATGCACGCCAATGCGACGGTGACGATTTGCCATTCCAAGACGCGCGACCTGGCTGACCTGGTGCGCCGAGCGGATATCGTGGTGGCGGCAATGGGCAAGGCCGGGTATGTGCAAGCGGATTGGATTCGCCCCGGCGCGGCGGTAGTCGATGTGGGCACGAATAAGGTGGTGAACGCTGCGGAGGCCGAGGCGCTTCTGCGTAACTTTCCTGAACGGCTAGAGAAATTTCACGCGAAGGGAAACGTACTGATCGGCGATGTGCATCCTGACGCAGTGCAAACTGCGGGATTTCTGACACCGGTGCCGGGAGGCGTCGGTCCAATGACCATCACGATGTTGATGAGCAACACCGCGAAGGCGGCGCGACTGCGGCGCATTCCCGCTGTCGCACAAGCCGGAGCGCGGTGAAATTCGCGTGCAGCGCATCGGGCTTACGGGAGGCATCGCGAGCGGGAAAAGTGCTGTGGCGGCGATGCTGCGGGATCTGGGATTTCGCGTGCTGGAAGCGGATGCGGTCTCGCACAATTTAATGGAGCCGGGACTGCCGGCCTACGACGAAATCATTCGGGAATTCGGGACGGAACTGTTGGGAGCCGATGGCCGCATCGACCGAGCCAAGCTTGCGTCGATTGTATTTGCCGCTCCGAAGAAACTGGCGAAGCTCAACACCATTTTGCATCCACGCGTGGAAGGGATGATCTTGCGGCAATTCGAGGAATGGCGACAAAACGGGGTACGCGATGCGGTGTTTGTGGAAGCGGCGCTGCTTGTAGAAGCGGGCATGACGAAAAATCTAGACGGGCTGGTCGTAGTGCGGTGCAAGCCAGAGCAACAAGTTGAACGTCTTCGCGCTCGCGGGATAAACGAAATTGAGGCGAAACGCCGCATCTCGGCACAACTACCACTTGAAGAAAAATTGAAGCATGCAACCGTGTCGATCGATTGCTCGGGAACCGTCGAAGAAACCCGCGCGCAGGTGGACGCTTTGGCTGCGAAGCTACGCCATGGCTCGCCGACTGGCTAAGTAAGACGCGATTCCCGTATACCGTATACAATGATTGCAGTAGCGATTCGAAGGATTAACAAATCATGCGTGCAAGCAATTCCAGCGTTGTTCGGCTAGTTCTGATAGCCCTGATTTTGGTATTGGGAGCGTTCTGGGTAGGCGCGCGGTATGGACCACGCCAAGCAGAAAATGTAGAGGCGCGTCATTTGGGAGTGCCATCGTTGGCTGCGAAAAGCCCGGCCGAGCACAAGGACTCGCTCACGGAAGAAGAGTCCATCAATGTACGGATTTATCATGAAGCGTCGCCTGCAGTAGCGAACATCCTGACCAAGGCAACGGAGTACGACTTCTTCATGGATCCTGTGCCGATAGAAGGCGCGGGCTCTGGATTCATCATTGACCCCAAGGGATTCATCCTTACAAATTATCACGTGGTGGCGGGGGCACAAACGATCGAGGTGGTGCTCGGCGATCAGAACCGGTATCCCGCCAAATTTATCGGTGCAGACCAGCGCAACGATGTGGCGTTGATAAAAATCGATCCGAAGGGCAAGCAGTTGGCTTCGTTACCGCTGGGAGATTCGTCGAAACTACTTGTAGGACAAAAAGTGCTCGCCATTGGCGATCCATTTGGCTTTCAATCCACACTAACGACGGGCGTGATCAGCGCGATCGGGCGAACGGTACAAACCAGCCAGACTACGTTTATCGACGAGGCAATTCAGACCGATGCTTCGATTAACCGGGGAAATTCCGGCGGTCCTTTGATTAATACACATGGCGAAGTGATTGGAATCAACTCGGCGATCTACACGCCATCGGGTACAGCGGCAGGCATTGGCTTCGCGATTCCGATTAACAACGCGAAATTGATCGCGAACGATTTGATGACGGAAGGGCGAGTGCGACGCGCTTATCTTGGAGTGCAGACGGTGCCTGTGGCCGGATGGCTTGCGGAAGCTCTGGATTTGCCCGTGCAGGAAGGCTTGCTGGTAGAGCAAACCACTAAGGGTGGACCGGCGGCTGCGGCTGGGATCCATGGCGGCGACCGCGTGGCGCAAGCTGGCACGATGCGAAGAATTACGATCGGCGGTGACGTGATCGTGGGATTCGATGGTCAGAAGGTAACCAACCAGTTTGACATGAATGTGCTGTTGAACCGGAAGCGTCCCGGAGACACGGTAAATGTGACGGTGTATCGCGGGGCGAAGAAGATGGAGATTCCGGTAAAGCTGTCGGAGCGCGAAGGCAATTAGTCGGCGGGATTGCTGCGCGAGAGTTCTCGTTAAACAAGAAAATACAATTCCAGGGCTTTAGCTGACGGCGATTTGTGCCCGTACGATGAGTCTCCTGGATGAGCTGTTGAGATCCTTCGACGCGCGCGCGCCTCAGGATGGCACCGGATCGGGGTCGCGGAGCTGATTTGCCAAGAATACCTGCTAAGAATATCGCCAGGATAGTGACTAGGGGCCGATTGCAGCGCGATGGCGGTTGCGTTCTTCTTCGGGGAGGGAGAACCAGCCTTCGGCGATATCGCGCACACGCTCCAAGGTTTTCTGCATCTCTTCGTGCTTGGCTTTAATCATTTCGCTGTCGGCATCGTGGGGCACGAAGATTGGTGGAGCGCCAACAAGTACTGCGCGCGCGAAAAAGTGTGGCAGCAAAAAATGGTCCCAAGTCTTTTCCACGGTGGTGCCGCGGTCGACGCCCACATGAAAAACCACGATGGGCGCACCGGTCATGCGGGCCAGCAAGACTGGTCCTACTTTCGCGACGTAACGCGGGCCGCGCGGACCGTCAATGGTAAAGCCGCAATCGATGCCTTCGGCGATGCGCTTGGCCATGACCTGCAATCCGCGCAATCCTCCACGCGACGAACTTCCCTGCGCAGTGCCGTAGCCGAGGCGTTCGATGACTTTTCGGGTCCACTGGCCGTCGAAGGCGGTCGTGTTCATGATGACGATGCCGCGATTTCGCCCGTACCAGGCGATGGGAAAAATCACACGATGCCAGAAGGCCCAGATGCAAGGCTGCTTGGCGGCCCACAGGTCGTCGATTCTTTTTCTGCCCAACGCTTCGAAGCGCAGCGTGGGACCAAGAACGCGAATGACGCTGTAAACAATAGCGGCGATAATGGGAATCTGGATGCGGCGACTCCACGGCAGCTTGGGCAGACGCGTGTCGTAATGAGCGCTAACGGTTTCGGGTGTTTCGACGCTTTGATTTTCGGGCGGTTGCATCTTCATATAGTATAAAGGGGTTGATGTCCCTGCCTGTCGAGGAGCGAAAGGCTTTTGCCGCATTCCCAAATATTGCGCGCACCCCGAAAATTCCTCGCGATTCTTATTGCGATGGCAAGCTTTTGTTGCGTGATGGCCGCCTGGCTGGTAGCACGAGCCGACAATCCCCCAACCACTGACATAGTGGGTGCAATCGAAGGCGAAGCGATTTCTGTTGAAGGGCCAATGAGTGTGGAAGCGACTCATGGGGTCGTACGGACAATTTTGCGTAGCGGCAGCAACGTGCATGTGAAATCAGGCCAAGCCCGCGTGGAACTGGTGGAGGGCGGGCAGATTGTGGTGTGTGGACCAGCGCACTTTTCCGTGCTGAAATCCGGCAAGTCGCTTACGATTGCGCTTGATTCGGGCACGATACACGCGCACATCGAAAATGAGCCGACGTTGAGTGTGTTCACACCACAAATTCAGGCGAATCCCATCTCGATCGGAAATGGAGCGCAAGACATCGTAGTCGGCGTGGAGTCCACGGGCAACATGTGCATTCGCGCGAACCGCGGCGCGGTGCGCATCGAGCAGCAATTAACTGGACAAAGCGTGCTGGTTCCGCAGAACGGTGACATTTCACTGGCAAACGGGCAACTCGAAACGATGAACAACTCCACGGGTCACTGCGAGTGCGAGCTGGTGAAGGCCGCCAAGCCCAGTACTGCAACGACGGAGGTAAGCCGACTCGCTACTCCGGAAGATGTGCAGAAACGCGCCAGCGAAAAAAAGATTGTACCGAATGCAGAGCTTCCGCCGCGCGTGGCACCGCAGGAGCCGATCTATCAAGTGTTCATGCCGCCGCTGCAGTATGACGCAACGAAAAAAGTGCAGGCGGATTATGATCCGAACCTGGTGGTCCTGGTGCGACGGGTGCGCGTGCGTCCGACGCTAATTCTGCAGGGCCGCGTGGAAGGAGACCCGGTTGTGGCGCAAACCACCAAGCCGGCTCCAGAGCCGGCAAAGCCGGGAGCAGTCAGCAAACCCAGCGAAGACTCGACCTGGAATCGCGTGCGCACATTCTTCCACAAGCTATGGTCGCCGACGTCCTGAGTCTTCATATTTGAGAGCTTGTAGCAACACTTTCCAATACAACTTCACACCATACCGCCGTAAAAAAAAACTGCCCGGGAATACTATTCGTGATCTTCAGCTTGAGTGCTAGGCTCTTCTCCTCTCGAAATTTATAGAACTTAAACCATGCAGGCCCGCGTCCCCCCTCGCTGCCTGAGGAGAGCCCTGAGCATGCGTTGCCGCGGTGTAAGTACACAGATTCGATCACTAATTTGGATTTTCCTCTGGATGCTGCCGTTCCTGTTTGTGCATGGTTGCGCGAGTGGAAGCACGGCAGCATAACGGTTTCTATCTCACCAAAACGCGCTGGGCTCACGGCAAAGCAAACGGGTACGTTGAAAGCGACGACAAACGACGTAGCTGGTGTGACCTGGAGCGTGAGCCCAAGTGGCGGCTCATTTAAACCTGTGACGACTCTGAACGGTGCAAATGTGATTTTTACGGCGCCAACTACGGCGGGAGTCTACACGAGCACCGCGACGAGCGTTACCGATGTCACGAAGAGTAATTCGATAACGATTGGC
>DASXLU010000234.1:0-4352 GCA_036496065.1 Candidatus Acidiferrum sp. | reverse complement strand
TACAAAGCGCCCGCTGCCGTTGCCTCGGCGGTGTTGTCGACTGCAAGGCCCGACCAGAGACCGTAGGCGTGGTCGCTGAGATGGAGGAAATGGCCGATCAGCGGGAAGGTAAAGAGGGCGATAGCGCCCAGCGCGAGAATAGCGGCAATCGAGAAGGAAGAATCTTCGTCGTCCGCATCGATGGCACCTTTGGTTGCGATGATGGCGCTCACTCCGCAAACCGCGGAACCCACCGCAAGTAGTGTGGTCAGCTTCGGACGCAGTCCAAACAAACGGCCTAGAAACGTCATGAAGGCCAGCGATCCGAGGATCTCGATGCCCACGAGCAGCAGGCTGACGCCACCAAGCTTCCAGACATCGCCCAGAAGGAAGCGCGAGCCGAGGAGGACGATTCCCGTTTTTAGCCAGAACTCATAGGTAGCGATGCCGGGTTTGAAGATTTCCGCCACGCCGACCACGTTCGAAATAAACAGGCCGATAAGAATGGCCCAGAGGACATATTCGATGTTGGGGAAAATCCAGTGGTGAGCTTTAGCGTATCCGTTGACGTTTTTTTCCAGCAGCTTGCCGGCGTAGCCAATGGCCAGCAGCAGCCCGACGCCGGGAATCAGGCGGAAGAACTGCGTCCGCAAGGAAATCGATGGTACCTGGGGTAATGCAATTGCGTCTGCCATGTTTATCCTCTACGAGTTAATTTCGAACGATCGGTAATGGACCTGGTTCATACCTGTCGATGGCCGAAGCGAAAGCTCTGTTGCACCTACCAAGGAATCGATGGAATCAGCCCGAAACGAATCAGCGCGGCAGCAGCCAGCGCGATCAGCACGGCCCAGGTATCCAGCGAGATCTTGCGGTTCGGTGTATCGGAGACTGCAATTTGGCGAGTTGCCATGATCTTCCTCCTCTGGTTATGAAATACGAGACAGTTGCGCTGGTTCTACAGCCACTTCGCGTAGCCAGTCGAATGCTGCGTCCGCAGATTCGTGATGAGAGATCACTCGACCAACAAGCAACAAAGCTGGCGCCGGCAATTTATCGAGCGAATGCAGACTCGCGAGTGTGGCGCGTTGTTCTAGTTGATCGATTTGAGTAGCTTTCGAAATAATCAGGCAAGGCGTTTCTGGGGCGAAGCCGGACTCTATCATCCAACGAGCCACTTCTGAGTAATCCGGGCCCGGCATGTAGACGGCGACCGTTGTCTCAGGAGTAAGACCGATGCCAGGCAGAAGCTGCGCTTCCGGGGCGCGCGAAAATGTGGTGAAGAGAACGTGCGAGGCGAGGCGGCGATCCGTAAGAGAAACTTTGGCCGCGGCTGCGGCGCCGAAAGCGGCGGAGATTCCCGGCACTACCTCAAATTCGATGCCGGCTGCGCGAAGGGCTTGAATCTCTTCAGCAGCGCGTCCAAATAGAAGCGGATCGCCACCTTTCAGACGTACCACCGTCTCGTGCTTCGAAGCTGAAGCGACGAGCAGCGCGTTGATGTCGTCTTGCGAGAGCCATTTCTTGCCGCAACGTTTTCCGACGTCGATACGCTCAGCCGAAGAAGGAATAAGCCGCAGAATCTCCGCACTGACAAGTGAATCGTGCAATACAAGATCTGCGCGTTCAATCAATCGAACAGCCTTCACGGTGAGGAGTTCGGGATCACCGGGACCGGCGCCTACCAGGTAGACCTTGCCCATTACGCAACTCCTTCGGAATTCTGAGACGCTTGCGCCTCGTCGAGAAAACGTTCGAACGATGGGCGACTGGCGAGCAGATGTAGCCAGCGCTTTACCGTCTCAGGATCGGTCGTCTGGGCGCGCAGCGCTTCGCGTGCAGTTCCCAGCCATTCCAGCCAGACGGCATACTCGGGGCCAAACTGCAGTTCGAGTTCTCTGCGAAGGCGCTGCGCCAGAGCCGGGCTCTTGCCATTGGTGGAGATGGCTATTTGCAAATCACCACGCTGAACAATCGAACCGTAGTAGAAATGGCAGTGGTCGATATCGTCGACGGCGTTGCAAAGAATATTGCGAGCATCCGCCTCGCGATAGACGGATTCGTTCAGGTCGCGCAGAGCCGTAGCCGCTACTACGAGGAATGCACCGCTGAGGTCCTCGCCTCCGAATGGTTTCGGAATCCATTCCACTTCCAGATTGCGTACCCACGCGGCGATTTTTGGCGTGATTTTTGGCGATACTACGCGCACGCGGGCTCCTGCCTGAAGAAGGCCGGAAATTTTTTCAGTGGCAATCGCGCCGCCGCCGACGACTACGACGAGGCGGCCGTCAAGTTTTAGAAACGCGGGAAAGAGCGGCATTAGTTTGATCCTTGATGAGCGAATGGCGATGGTTCAGCCGCTGACGTTTTGCTCGTTGGCGCCTCGGGCAAAGAAAGAGCAGAGAGATCCCTCGCTTCGCTCGGGATGATGGTGGTGATGAAATTCATTTAGCCTTCCACTCCGTGCGGTACGCGGCCGGGAGATGTGTCGCGTTCGGCGACTGCGACGACAGCGCCAGCGAGAATCGCGCGAATCGATTCGTTGGAGTGACGCGACAGAAAATGCTGAATGGATTCGCCGGGCCTGCGCGAGATTTCGAATTCTTCGAGCAAGCGCTCGATTGCGTCGGGGACTTCGTCGGCGCGGCAGCGATAGCCTACGGGACGAGCGATGGCCGCAAGCTGGCCCACTCCTCCGCCCACGCAGAAGTAGTAGGCGTCCACCATTTGGCCATCCACTTTGATCTTCTTGCCTTCGATGCCGATGTCGGCGATCCAGTGCTGACCGCAACTGTTGGGGCAGCCGGTGATGTGCAGCTTGAGCTGCTGCTGATAATTGGGGAACCGCTCTTCGAGTTGTTCGGTGAGCCAGCGAGCGTACGACTTCGTTTCGGTGAGAGCCAGCTTGCAGAATTCGGATCCGGTGCAAGCCACCGTGCCGCGCGCGAATGCCGAAGACTCGACAGGCAGTCCACCAAAGGCGAGCTGCGCGACGACAGTGTCGATATGCTTTTCGGGGACGTTGACGATGAGCAGGTTCTGCATAGGCGTGGTGCGGACATGCCCATCGGCATACTGTTCTGCGAGATCGGCGGCCAGGCGAAGCTGCGCAGGAGTAATGCGCCCGCGAATTACGTTGGCGCCAACGGAAAAGTGGCAAGACTGCTTCTGAGGTAGAACACCAAGATGATCGCGGTGGATGTCTACGGGGAAAGCTTCGGGCTCGGCGGGATCGAGGGGAAAGGAAAGGCGGGACTGAATGGCGGCGAGGAAGGATTCTGCGGTCCAGCCGTGCTCAAGGAAGAGAAACTTTAATCGGGCTTTGTCGCGGCTTTGGCGAAGCACGGTGCTTTCGCGAAAAACTTCGGTGATGGCGCGAACCACCGGGATGGCTTGATCCCACTGTACGAAGGCATTGAGGCGGACGGCGATGTGGGGCTCGGTGGAAAGTCCACCGGCGACGCGGAGCGAAAAGCCAATTTCTTCCTGGCCATCGCGAACGCGACGCGTGGCGGTCAACCCGATATCGTTGATTTCGGGATAGGAGCACCAATCGGGGCAGGCGGTGACGGTAATCTTGTATTTGCGTGGAAGGTTGTAGAACTCCGGATTGCCGGCGAGTTCCTTGTCCATGGCGAGAACCAGCGGGCGAACATCGGCAAGTTCGTGCGCATGCAAACCAGCTAGCGGGCAGCCTGTGATATTGCGGGCCACGTCGCCGCAAGCGCCAATGGTGCTGAGGCCAACCGCGCCAAGCTTTTCGAACACTTCGGGGAGGGATTCGATCTTCACCCAGTGAAGCTGAATGTTCTGCCGCACGGTTACATCGGCGACGCCGTTGCCATACTGCTCGGAGAGCTCGGCAATTGTGCGGGTTTGCTCGGAGGTCAAGAGTCCGTTGGGAATGCGGATGCGGACCATAAAGAATGGAACGGCCTTCCCTTCTCCGCCGAAACCGCCGACCACGCCGGCGCCGTCTCCTTGGGTATAAACGCCCCAAGTCCGGAAATAGGTGCTTCGCCATTCGGGCGTAATCGAGTCGAAGCCGCGGCGCGCAAATTCACGGATTTCGTCGAGGTGATCCCAAGCGTTCTTTTCGCGCTTGAGGCGTTCTACACGCTGCGCTTTCGTTTCTTTGACTTCGGGCATCCGCTTATCTCCAGGGTCTAAAAACAAAAAAGCCCACATTGCCGAATCTGGCATGTGGGCTTCGAAACGAAATCGAGAGAAACTTATGTTCGAATGCGCCAATTGCCAGATACACGAGGCCGACAACAGAGGCAGGCCTCGCAGCAACAACAACAGATCTGGCAAATAGATCGCATATTCGTAGAAAGGCTACGCGGGGATGACGTTAGTGTCAATCCATCGCG
>DASXLU010000233.1:0-10832 GCA_036496065.1 Candidatus Acidiferrum sp. | reverse complement strand
AACAGGTCGGAGCTGCGTTCGGCGTCGAGGATATCCTCGGTGGCGTCGCCGCGGGCGTCGACCTGAATAGCGACGGCGGAGCGTTGGAACGTAGCGCGTAGATTCTGGATGCGTTCACGGTGAGAATGATCGAGGCCCTCAGCGATGCGCACGATCGACGCTAAACGGCGCGCGGTGCGCTTGTCATTGTTGTTGAGCGCGGAATACGCCAGATGATGACTGGCGGGGTCGGACTTGCGATTGTGGTAGCGGACGACGGCAGCGACGAGATTACGATCGCGTCCATCGAGACCCGGGATATCGCCATTTAGAGTGAGATATTCGCCGTGCTTGTGGTGGCCGCGATGACTGACCATGTGACCAACATCATGCAACAACGCACCGGCTTCGAGTTGCACGCGCGCCTGCGCTGGCATGTGATGCACGGGCTGAAGCTGATCGAAGAGCAACAGGCTGAGTTCCCGAACGTGCTCAGCGTGGCGCTGATCGTATTCCAGACGGCGCCCAAAACTCCGAGTCCCGAGCAACATCTGGCGCGATTGCGCATTGTAGCGATGCGGTTCCTTGCGGGAAAACGCTTCGCGGGCAATTTCCTGAAGCAATCCTTCACGAATGCCCACAGCCGGAATTGCGAAAGAGCGGATATTCAGATAACGGCCCAGCGTAATAAAAACAATCGCGGCGACGGCCATGACATCGGCACGATCGCGCCGAACCCCGTAAGCTTTCATGCGCTCACGAACGTTGCGGCTAAGGATGTCCGGCAGACGTTCGCGCAGGAGCGACAATTCCAACGTAGGCAATCCATGGTGTCGCGGCCCTGGCGCGACATTGGCCAACGTTTCGGCGTTGCCTCCAAGCGCAACGGCCACCTCGTCCGCAAGATTGGGACGATTCGGCAGTTTAGACTCAAGCAGCGCGCGCACGTAGCGGCGAACTTGTTCGGCCTTCACCGGCCGAATCACGCCGGGAGTACCCAGCGTCGTCATCAGGCGGACCGTGCCAATGGGAAGCTGCGCACCCTGAAGCACTGTGTGATCGCGAAGAATACTTAGCTCCAGACTGCCGCCGCCCAGATCGACAATGCAGCGCGGGGGAGCTTCCGGCCCCAGCGTAGCAATTACTGCTTCCCGGCCGAGGCGCGACTCTTCTTTCGCGCTAATCACTTCCAGGCGAAGTCCGCTGGCCTGCTTTACCCGGCGCACGAGGCTTTCGCGATTTTGCGCTTCGCGAGAGGCACTGGTAGCCACGGCGCGATACTTCGTCACCCCGTACTCATCCATCAGTTCGTGAAATTGACGAAAAGCTTTGGCCGCCCTCTTGACAGTATCTTCACTGAACCGGTGGCGAAGGAAAACACCTTCGCCGAGGCGCAGAGGAATTCGTTCGCCACAGAGCGTTTCGATGTCTAGCGCGGAATAAGCGCGCGCGATGCTGAGACGCACAGCATTGGAACCGGCATCGATGGCGGCAACGTGAACCGGTTCGGGCATGTTCGCTTTAGCGCCAGAGATGCGCGAGTGCGGAAGACGGTGTGTATTTGGAAGCGCGAATCCCCAGATGTTCCGCGATTCGCGAACGAAGCTGTTTGTTGACGGCGGAGACGGGGGCTTCGCCATCGAGTTCGATGAAACTGTTGCGCTTGGACATGACTTCGAACTCGCGCTTGATCATCGTCTGGTAACGCACGAAAGACCAGTACAAGTCATGCGAGAGAGACATGTCGCGGCCCGCTTCCCAATAGCTGATTGCCTGCGCTTTCTTGAATTCGCGCGCGAACGCGGTCTCAGGACGGACATTGAGCCAGAACGTGAGATGCGGACGAAGCGCCATGGCGTAAAGCCCGGTGAGGTAGTCTCGATTAATGCCGCGGACCACGCTGCGCGCAATCAGTGTGAAGATAAAGCGGTCGGCGAGCACTACCGTACCAGAGCGAAGCGCGGGCACGATGCGATGTTCGAGCTGATCGAAGAAGTCGGTAGCGTACATCAAAGCTAGTGTGAGGCGAGTCACCGCGTTCTGAGCCAGCAGCTCATCAATATCGCGACCAACCAGATTGGAGCGCCGCAGCCCACTGGTCTGCACGGCAAAGCCTTCCGACTCGAGCCATTCCTGCAGCAATGCGATTTGCGTGGAACGACCGGAGCCGTCGAGGCCTTCGACCACGATGAGGTTGCCATTGAGTTCGCTGGGATCAAGGCCGACAAGCGATTCGCCGAAGAAAGATTGCGAGTACTCGTGGTCGCCGGGGCCCGCTTTGAGTGCCGGCGGAATCTCGGTGATCGGGGGAGGCGGATTCGGCTTGTCCCGCTCCTTCTCTCTTTCCTTTTCGTGCTCGGTCATCGCTACTCGACTTCCTGAGCGCGCGGTGCGAACCGCTTCAACTCAATTTTCGACGCCACGATATCGCGCATTTGTTTTTGCAGCTTGTTCACGGGCAGCGTGCCGTCGAGCACCACAAAGTTGTCGGTGTCGACCATTTTGTCGTATTCCTCGAGGATGCGCGCCTGGAACAGCTTGAAACTTTCTGCTCGGTCGTAGGATAGGCCGAGATCCATGCCGGCTTCGTAATATTTGAGCTTCGGACGCCCGCTGAGAATGCGGTGGACCGCAACGTCGAGCGGAGCACGAAAATAAAAAGTGATGTCGGGAACGGGCGCGAAGCGGTACAAGTTGCGCAGCCAGCGATGCGAACAACCACGCGCAGCATCGCGAGCGAACGCGGTGTAGACGTAGCGATCGGCGAGAACCAGATAGTCGCCCTGCAAAAGTGGCATGATCTGGCGTTCACATCGATCCGCAAAATCGGAAGCGTGGAGCAGCGAGAATGTGGTGGGCGTGAGCAGGCGCTTTTGCTTTCCGCGACGTGTGGCGGATTTAACCAGCGGAGACGAATTCCACTCCGTGAAATGCAGCCGATAGCCGCCGATTTCCAGCCACCGTTTCAGCAAGTACAGTTGCGTGCTTTTGCCGGAACCGTCGGTGCCTTCGACGACGATCAGCGCGCCAGGGTAAGCGCGACTAGGTACCGGGCGACCGGGCTGAGGGAGCGTTGTTTTTGTGGCATCCGGACGAAGCGGCTTGGGTGAGCTTTCGTGGGTTTCCATGTATTCGCGATCTTCGAGATCGGGTGAGCGTTGAGCGTAGTCGGTCATTGTTACAGAAACATTACAACACACGATGAAGGAAGAACCAAATCGCCGTAAGAAATTTTGCTCGACGTGAAAACGAAGTAGTGCCGGAAAACAGTGGAATCCATCGCGTAAGCAGCCTTCACTGCAAAACCCTGAACATGTCATCCCGAACCGGAGGGAGGAATCTGCTTTTTTCCCCTTCCGAGGACGGAAGCCTTAAAAGAGATTCAGTTTTATCGTGAGAAATTTCTTGGGATTTTGCCGGAAATCTGCAAGCAGTTGACGCATGTCGCCGGTGACTCCAGTAAGGTTGTCGTAAAGCTTGGGGTCCGTGAAAATCTTGCCGGCGGTGTTGGTATTTTCGTTAAGCTTCGCGGTAGCAGTAGAAAGATTGCTGCTGGTATCGCGCAGCTTGTTGTACAGCGTTTCGTCGGTGGCCAACTTACCGAGAGTGCCTTTGCCGGCGCGCACGTCACTCAGGATATTGTTACCGTTGTCGAGGGCGCTCTTCGCCTGGTCGTAGAGCGTTGGGTCGTACAGCAGCTTGCCTAGCGTGCCCTTCTGCGCGCGAAGGTCGGCGAGAATCGTGTTCAACTGGTCGACGGTATTTTCAACCTTGGTAGACATCTCGTCGGTCATAATCAGTTTGCCGATAGTTCCCTGCCCAGCCTGGACATTGCCAACAATTTTATCGCCCTTGGTGAGAATACTGTTGAGGTGGTTGTATGCCTGATCGTCCGTCAACAATTTCCCAAGTGAGCCCCGGCCAGACTGCACGCCATTAACCAAATCTTTCACGTCGTCGCTGAGCGCCTGCAGGTTGCTGAGTACGTCGGCGCTGCGCTCCACGACTTCCTTGATGGCTTTTTCTTCGGTACCGGGAACGACCTGGCCATCCTTCAGGGGCATGCCAGTGTATCCGCGTTCGATATTGACGTAGCGATTGCCCAGAAGCCCTTCCGTAACCAGCACCGCCGTGGAATCGGTGAGGATATCGTTCTGATATTTGCGGTCCAGGCGCATGTCGATTTCGATGTTATGCATGCGGTCGGGACTCTTGCCGCGTTCGCGCGGGACCAACTTGATTTGTTCAACGTTACCGACGTTGACGCCGTCGAGGCGAACAGGTGCGCCCGCCGCAAGGCCGGAAACTTCCGGGAGATAAGTCTTCAGCCGATATTTAGGGCCAAAAACGCCGGCGCCGGTCACATAGAAAATGCCAACCGCAAGAACCGCCAGGCCGACGAGCACAAACAAGCCAACGCGCAGTTCGGACCATGTCAATTGTTTGCGCTGCGGCATTCGCCTGAGCCTCCGTCACGCGTGGAAGAAACTGCCTGCACAACTATACAGGAGTTCTATACCACGCAAAACGGAGCCTCTAACAAGGATTTCTCAACTATTGGTGTCGATACGAAAAGGGTAACGGGCACGGCGGCCAAGCACGACGCTCTAAACGTGCAGCCAAATGCGCTCGCGTCGAACCCGCGTGTAGTTCTGCGTCGTTTAAAGCTCCACCGCCCGTGAAGCTTTATTCCCGTCCATTTCAGACAGGCCGACGCAGAACTACGCGCGAGTCAGGCGCACTCTCCCTTTGCCCGGAGGTCGTCTTCAACGACAACTCCGAAAGCTGTCGCCTCGTAGAGAGTCTTTGCTCCGCTCCTTTGCGAATAGACCAAAAACTTTCCCGGCTTGTCGATAGCGCGCTGGTGGATGATCCGAAGTGCGTCTTTCAACGAATGAGCAGTTCCAAACCAAACCATTTCCCGGCTGTGGTCCAGGAAAAACAGATCGTACTCCGGAGACATGATCCCACGCTGTCGGAACATTGAGATTGGAAGCGAGACGTTCCGACGAGGCGAAAAATTTAACACGAATTGTCCACAGCAACTCGTCAAGAAACTGTTACGAAGAAAAGTTTTCTCGAATAATTGATTCGCAATCAACGAAACGCCCGGCGTTTTACTGGTGCTAAAACAACCCGAAGCGGCATCGCGTTCTCGCTACACGTGAAGAACGATCTAAGCCCATGCGGGCTAAATTAGAAAGCGCTGTAAATAGGAATCCTTCGAGGCCAGCAACTCATCCGGAGTACCTTGAAAATAAATTTGCCCCTCTCGCAGTACCAGAAATCGCGTGGCGGCGGCAGGATTTTTAGCGGAAGCGTCCCGATGAACGGCCCTCGTTTTCGGATCGAAATAAAAATTGGCCAGGCCAAAACCGTCCTGTACACGGTGCGTGGCCAGCAGCGCGGTTACGCCATAAACATCCCGCAATCGAAGGATCAGGCTGATGATGGTCTGTGAGGTGACCGGATCGAGCCCAGCGGTCGGCGAGTCGTACAACACGACGGGCGGCTGCGTGATAAGCGCACGCGCGATGGAGACACGGCGGCGCATTCCACCAGACAATTCCGAGGGAAACATGTCGGTGGTGTGCTCCAGTTCGACAAAGCGTAGAACTTCTTCCACGCGCGGCATAAACACATCTTCCGTGGCGCCATCTTCGATCAAGCGGTAAGCCACATTTTCGCCGACTGTAAGAGAGTCAAAGAGCGCGCCCTCCTGAAACACGAACCCGACCTGCCGGCGGAAGGCGAGCAGTTCGAGTTCGGTCATATCGGAAAGCGTTTTGCCAAGAACCTCGACCGAGCCGCTATCGGGCTGGAGCAGGCCCGCCGCCATTTTCATCAGCAGCGTTTTGCCGGTACCCGTCTCGCCCAACAAGACAAGCGTTTCGCGATGCTGCACCCCGAATGAAATGCCGCGCAGAATATCTCCTTCACTGAAGCCGATAGTGACGTCATCGAATTGAATAGCCGGTGCGTTCACTGTTTCTGGAGCGGCTGGGCGGGTGCTTGGCGATTCGCTCATAGAGAACTAGAAAATCCGATCCGCAAGAAATAGAGCAAGTTTTGTAATGAAAGTGTCCGCAACGATGATGAGCACCGAGGAAACCACAACAGCCTGCGTGGTGGCGCGCCCAACGCCCTGCGTGCCTCCACGAACGTTCAAGCCTTGATAGCATCCGACAGTCGCGATAATAAAACCGAAGACCACGGACTTGACGAAGCCCTGCATAAGATCAGAGAAGGCCAGGACGGCGATAGCGCGCTGCCAGAACGTGACCGCTCCCAATCGCAGCGAGAAGACGCTGGCCACCATGCCGCCGAGTAAACCGATGAACACGGAGATCGTGGTGAGCAGTGGCACGGTGATTAGCGTGGCCAGCAGGCGAGGCGAGACCAGTTTGCGGTAAGGATCGGTTCCCATGGCGCGCATCGCATCAACTTGTTCGGTGACGACCATCGACCCGATTTCAGAGGCGATGCCCGAGGAGCAGCGTCCCGCTACGAGAAGCCCCGTGATGGTCGGCCCGAGTTCACGCACAAGCGCCAGAGAGACAACGTCCCCGGTGAGCGACGTCTGGCCAAAGCGTTCGAACTGTGAACCGGTCTGCAAAACCATGACCGCGCCAATAAAAAACCCAGAGAGCAGAACGATCGGCAGTGAGCCCACGCCAATGTCGTCCATTTGTTGCAGAGTATCTTGTGCGTAACGCGGCGGCGTGGCGAGATTGGTGAGCGCGGTCCACGAGAGTTCGGAATATTCCTGCACCCTAAGCACAAATTCCTTGGCCGCACCACGTAGTACGTCTAAGACCGAGGGAGTTTCCGGGGAAACCGTGTTCTGCGGAGTAACCTGGAGAGGAGTGTCAGCCACTTGGCTCTTTTCGCGACCTTTGGAGATGCGGGTTGAGCTGAGAGAAAAGCGTAACTGGGGAGTCAGGAAGCGTCAAGACATTAGGGACGGTGCGAGAATGCGTCAGCGGCGCATCCCTGGTTGGTACTTGCAAGTAATTCTGTTTTAGTGAAAGATTACGCGAAATTCGTGGTTGGAGCCCGGTCTTGCCTCAATCCTAGTCGGTAATCGAGCAAATCCTTTTAACATTGCGTTTTCGATTTGGCCTTCTTCAAATCCACTATGAGGCCGCCTGGACAGATAGCTGGAGTCATCGTCGCTGCCTGCACCAGCATAAAACGCTGCTCGACGCGGCTGAATGTGCGATGCCGACAGGCGCGGGTTGGTACGTTTTCGCCGTCGAAAACGGCTCCCCGCGCGAGTTGAACGAGACTGAAGACCTGGTCGTCAATAAATTCCGCTTCGGCCGCCACTGGAATGATCCGAACAAAGCCGCTCGATAGTTTCTGCTGCCTGTGTCTACTTCGCCTTTCACTCCTGTAACATCATCTTCGTGAAGCCCTTCGAATTGATTGGCGAGACGCTTTCTGCGGACGGCACAGTCATCAAACTTGTTTCTCGCAACGCCGAGTATTTTATCCTCGCGGATGGCGCGCCCCTCATGTCCAGCCGCATGCACGGGTCGGAGGATGCGCTGGCCACGTTCGCTTGCGAGCGGTTTCGCAACCATCCTCGACCAAGCGTGCTGATCGGCGGTCTTGGAATGGGGTTCACGTTACGAGCGACGCTCGACTTGCTGTCAGCGAACTCCACCGTGGTTGTGTCGGAACTGCTACCCGCCGTTGTGGACTGGAATCGCGGTCCGCTAGGTCCGCTTGCGGGAGATCCGCTGAAGGACAGGCGAGTAAGGCTCGCGATCGAGGACGTGAACCTTACGCTGCGTTCTAATCCGGGCGTGTTCGACGCGGTGTTACTCGACGTGGACAACGGCCCTGCGGAATTCACTGTGGCGAACAATGCGGCTCTCTATGATAGCGCTGGCCTGGCTGGCGCGCGCGCGGCCCTCAAGAAGGACGGAGTGCTGGCAATATGGGCGGCGCACGAAGACGAAAAATTCGCGAAGCGTTTGCGGCAGAGCGGGTTTGACGTTCAGGTCAGGCGCATAAGAGCTCACGCGAACAAGAAGGGTTCGCGCCACACGATCTTCCTGGGTTACAAAACGTAACTTCGAACAATCGGTTTCGTTCGCTTCCGCTTCCGCCTCCCGCTTACGCCGCAATCCAAATAATCTTGAGGGTGCCCCACCCTTGGTGTCCAAGGGTGGGCTCTTACGCCGTTACACCCTGTCTCCGTAGGGGCGCAGCACTGCTGCGCCTCAAGTCCGCAAGATTGCCAAGGCCATCGAGGAGATAACGGCGTCTTGGCGATTGATCGCAATGATCGCTAACCGCAGGGGTCCACACCTCACCCAGCCGTTTTTAGCTGACTCGAATACGCATAAAACCGCCGAACTAATAGTCGGATTAAGTCGGTTTGACATAACGATTTGAGATGTATTGAATTGTAGCGCTAACCCGGATGGTAATCGTGCCGTTCATTGGGGGGTTCGCGAAATGTTTCGAAACTTGCCGCCTGACTTCTATCCAATCTCTCATCTTTTCCGTTCCCATTTCCTCGGCCAACCTGGAGCTGCGATTCTGCGACTCCATCTGCTGGCATGGCTTCTACTGCTCATTTTCACCGGGCCAGCGCATGCGCAGGTTACGGCGAGCATCAAGGGCATCATCACGGATGCATCCAACGCGAGTGTGCCTGGAGTCGCCGTTAGGGTGCGAAATATTGAGACTGGCGCGACGCGCAGCACCATGACCGACAATGGCGGCAGATATCTCGTTCTGGCTCTGCCTGTGGGCGAATACGAAGTGCGCGCCTCCAAACAAGGTTTTCAAGACGCCACGCATAGCGGCATTCACCTGGTAGTCAGCCAGGAAGCGAGCGTCGACGTCACTATGCAGGTGAGCTCAGTAAGGGCCGAAGTAAACGTTACCAGCGACGCGCCCATGGTTACCACGACAACGCAAGACATCAGCGGCCTGGTTGGCGAGCGCGCCATCAAAGATCTGCCGCTCAATGGACGCAGCTACGATTTGCTGTTGCCATTGAACCCGGGCATTGTGAACTTTACTTCGCAGAAGACCGGCGGAACGGGAATTTCGAACTCCAGCACCGCCAACAACTTTGCGGTCTCCGGCAATCGTCCGCAACAAAACATTTTCCTGCTGAACGGCGTGGAATATACCGGTGCAGCCGAAAACAATATGCAACCCGGCGGCGCCAGCGGCATGTTGCTCGGCGTGGATGCTGTGCGCGAATTCAACGTGCAGCGCGATTCCTACAGCGCGGAGTTCGGCAAGCGGCCGGGCGGGCAAGTGATTATCGTTACCCAATCGGGAAGTAATCAGTGGCACGGTGCCGTGTTCGAATTTTTGCGAAACAATGCGCTCGACGCGTCAAATTTCTTCGACCAAGGCTCCGCGCCGCCATTTCAACGCAATCAGTTCGGCGCATCGCTGGGCGGTCCCATACACACCAACAAAACTTTCGTCTTTGCGAATTACGAAGGCTTTCGCCAGAATCTGCACCAGACCTCCGCCGCCTTCGTGCCCGACGCTAAGTCCAGGGCCTCTGCTGTGCCCAGCGTGGTGCCTTTGCTGAATTTGTGGCCGATTGCTCCTGCGGGAGCTCCAGACTTCAGCGGCATCGCGGAAGTTTTCAGTAGTCCCCTGCAGACGATCCACGAAGACTTTGGGACAGTTCGTGTGGACCACGTGTTCTCAGAGAAAGACTCGCTCGCCGGAATCTACACAATTGATGATGGCCGCGACGTCACTGCGACGCCTGCCAATCCCTATAGCTCCGACATTCTGAATTTGCGGGAACAGGTGGCGAGCATTGAAGAGACTCACATTTTTTCCCCCTCGCTCCTGAATACGGCGCGACTCGGATATTCACGTGCCGGATACTTCTTTACGGGTGAACCTACGCCAGGAACGCCCGCAGCAACCGTGCCGGGCTTCCTCTCCGGCTTGCCTGTGGGCGCGGTGGTAGTGGGTGGCAGTGCGGCTTCCAACCCGCAGGCGTCCATCGGCCTGGCAGGAAGCAACAATGGCAGCAATCTGCATATCGCACGCAATCTCTACACCTACGAAGATCGCGTCACGCTCACCAAGAGCCGTCATCAGATCAGCTTGGGCGCGTGGTTCCAGCAGTTTCAGTCTAACGAGGTCATTGCCCTCAGCCAATTCGGGCAAGCGACATTCGCGAGTCTGGCGACGTTTCTGCAAGGCACCACGTCGTCATTCCTCTATGACCCCTCGCCCACCGACATGAATTGGCGTTCGCTGTTTGGGGCCTTCCACGCAGAAGACGTTTTCCGCATGAGTTCGAAACTGACATTGTCGCTGGGATTCCGCGCTGAATTCTCCACCGGATGGAACGAGGTACATAACCGAGCTGCTAACTACACTTTTCCCGGCGGCGTCATCTCTACCGAACCAAGAATAGGTGGCTCATTCTTTACATCGAACAACGCCACGTTCCTACCGCAGCCGCGAATCGGCCTGGCATGGAGTCCCGTGGACAATAAAACAGTGCTGCGCGCGGGATTCGGCATGTACAACGACCTGCAAGATGCGCTGGGATATCGAGCCGATCAAAATGCGCCGTTCAATCCCGTGTACAGCATTTCCGCGTTCAAGGTTTCCAGTTTTCCGGTAGATCCAACCGCTCCCGTGCCCGCCGCCGCTAAGCTGGTGCCGGGCGGAGTACAGCCAAATATGCAAACGCCCACATTGATTTCCTGGTCGTTGCGGATCGACCGCGAACTATCTCCGAACACGGCTTTAACCATCGGATACGTCGGGTCGCACGGATACCACGAACTGATCGGTGTGGACGCGAACGAACCGATTCCTACGGTTTGTCCGGCGTCGCCCTG
>DASXLU010000232.1:0-8222 GCA_036496065.1 Candidatus Acidiferrum sp. | reverse complement strand
GGGACGCCGCTTCCGAAATTTGCCGAACGATTCGCTGTCTTAAATCGTCTTGGTGCCAGCCGCTGCCGGAGTCGCCGCGCGAGAAAATGCGCTCGCGCCCGATTCCTTCTCAGCCGACTTATCAATTTCGATCGAGCCCTTAAAGTAGGCGCCGTCTTCGATCATGATGCGAGCGGTGGTCAGATCGCCATTCACGGAGCCGTCCTTCTTGATTTCAATGCGGTCCTTAGCGCGCAGGTTGCCCTTCACGCTGCCATAGACCACAACTTCACGCGCGATAATATCAGCGGTCAGCTTGGCGGTGGCGCCCACGGTCAGTTTGCGCTCGTCCAGCTGCACGAGACCTTCCACCGATCCTTCGATCAGCAGGTCTTCGTTTCCGGAGATTTCGCCTTTCACATGCAGGCTCGGTCCCAGGCGCGCGCTAGCGCGGTCTGAGGTGGCCCCCATCGGTCTCATCGCATCAGTACTCATTGCGGTTGTTCCCTCCCAGGATGCCGCGGAAGCGGTAGGTTTCGGCGGCGGATTCATCGGCAAATTTTTTATTTCTGGTTGCACCGAAGGCGCTGACTGCTGCGGCGTTTCCGGTTTCTTGTTACCCCACATCGGACCTCCCAAGGGACAGCACTACCCCACGCAGATTTCCGGCCCGGGGTAAGCAAAACAATAGTCCGTGGGGAAGCGTGTCGCAAACAGAGTATGCCACCAAGGTTCCTGAAAGTAACTAGACCAAGGAACAGGCTGCGTATTACCCTAAGGCCATCTCTGTACCTCATTGACAAGCAGCTTTCGGGCGCTTTTGGCTCGGCCCTACGACGTCGGCTTGTCGGGAACGGGCGCTGTCGCCAAGAAATCCGCCACGAATCGTTCCGAATATCTCCGCAGCAAATCTTCCACGCGTTGCGAAGAATCAGACCTCAACACAAATCCCGCGTGATGCGGCTTCGCAATCCGGTAAACAATTTCTTTATCGTCGTACCCCGAAGTGTCGGGTTGCTCTTGCCGTGCCAACGTCAGAATCACGCCAGCATAATCGTTTCGCGTTAGCGGCAAGTCGTAGCGCTGCTTCCCTGCCGCCACTTCCAGCCTGGCCCACTCGCGCCACAAATTAATTCCAGACGCGGCTTCAATCACGTCGGAGATGTACGCCCCGCCGACGCGCGCGGCAATTTCGATGAAGTAAAACCGATTGTCCGCTCGCGCTTTCAAGAATTCCGAATGCGTCACCCCGCGCACCAGTCCCAATCCCTCCACCAGTTTTCGGTGCATCTCTTTTAGTTCCTGGGAGTCCGCTGAATCCCGCGGCAACGTACGCGTGGTAAATACTCCGCCATGATGCGAGGTGTCCAGCGGTGGCGCTCCATATCCGTGGGCTTCCGCGAACTGAACTCCCTCATCCGAAACAATTCCGTCAACGTGATACACGCTGCCCGGCAGGAATCGCTCCAGCAAATATTCCGATTGGTTGTCGCCAAGTCGATCGAGCCACGGCCACAACTCCTCCGGCGTCTCGATTTTCTTCATGCCGATGCCTGAGGCCTGCGAACGAGGCTTTAGCAGCCATGGCCCGCGCACGTCCCGCATAAATTCGTTCAGATCGTCATAATTCAGTACGTGAATGAATTCCGGGACTAGCACGCCCGCCTCACGCGCTTTCAGGCGCATGGCTAGCTTGTCGCGAAAATAACGGATCGTGCTCTGCCCGATGCCCGGCAGCCGCAAATGCTCCCGCAACGCTGCCACGTTCTCCATATCAAACTCATCCAGCGCGACGATCCGGTCGATATGCTTGCCGCGCGCTGTGTAGCTCACCGCGCGCATCAAATCTGCCAGCGGCAGATCCTCCGGCATAAAAAACACTTCATCAATGGATTCACGGGGCCAATTCGCATCGCGCAACTTCTCTACCGTGAGGAGATACACGGTGCACCCCATGCTTTTGCACGTGCGCAGAAATTCTTGCCCTTTTTCGTAGGAACTCACACACAGGATGGCGATGGGTCTCGTTGCCGACATTCACCGGCCTTTTCGAGCCCGGCGCTACCACGTAGCCGAACCCATTTTAGATTGGCGGGATTATACTCGGCTTCACCGGACCGGAAACAGAAATTGCAAAAATGGCCCGACCCGCGCCGCCCACGCATTTTCGTTGTGCTCGCCGCCCTCAATGCGTTGATAGCTTAAATCGCGGCCCAGTTGCCATCCTTTATGTACAAGGATGTCGCGAAATCTCTCCACATCATCCAAGATTCGCGGGCCCTCATTCGTGCCGATATCCAGCCAGATCCGCGGCAGCGGTCGCACCGTGGCCGCCGACGCAAATCGCAATATCACCCGCTCGTTCCACCACACCGATGGCGAAAGCGCCGCGATCTTCCCGAAAATCTTCGGCCGCCGCAGGCCCAAATATAAGGACACCAGCCCGCCCAGCGACGATCCGCCGATCCCTGTATTCTCAGTTCCGCCTAAAATTCGGTAATTGCGCTCCAGGAACGGCCGCAGTTCTTCCAACAGAAATTTCGCGTAGCGATTCGCACTGCCACCGCCCAGTTTCGGTGCGCGCGTCGGCGTATATTCCCGCAGGCGATGTCGCCCGTAGTTGTAAATCCCCACGATAATCAGCGGTTCCACCAACCCTTGCTGGATCACGTAGTCCGCCGTCTCGCCTACGTGCCAATAATTTCCGGAGATAAACGAGGTGCTGCCGTCGAATAGATTTTGTCCGTCGTGCAGGTACAACAACGGGAACGCCCGCTGCGGCTGCTCGTGATAGCCCGGGGGCAGGTAAACAATGAAGTCGCGCTGATTGCGTAAATAACGCGAGGCAAATTGCTCGTGCTTGATTAGGTTTGGACCACTCACGGAGCGATGGTAACCAGCAAATCTTTCGCTTCCACGTGCTGGCCTGGCGTCACCAGCAGCTTGGTCACCCGTCCGGTAATGGGCGCGTAGATGTTTGATTGCATCTTCATGGCTTCCAGTGTGAGCAGTTTAGCACCTCGCTCCACCCTGTGATTCGCCTGCACAGCGATGCCGCTGATCAATCCCGCCGTTGGCGCTCCTACATGGCCAGGCTCTTCCGGATTGGCCTTAGGATGGCTGCGTTCCACCACGCGCAGGGCCCGGTCGCGCACGCTCACTTCGCGCGGCTGACCGTTCAACTCGAAGAACAATGTTCGCGTTCCGTCGGGATGGGCATCACTCACCGTCAGCATTTTAACGATCATGGTCTTGCCCGATTCGATTTCGATAGTTATCTCTTCTGCCGGTTTCAATCCGTAAAAAAACGCCATCGTTGGCAATACACTCACATCCGAATAAGTCTCGCGAAATTGGTCATATTTCAAATAAACGTCGGAATACAGCAGATAGCTTAGCAACGCATCTTTCTTTACCGCGTGCCCAACTTTCTTTTCCAGTTGCTCCTGTTCCACTTCGAAATTGGCCGGCGGCAGGCTCGCGCTCGGGCGCCCTTTCAACGGCGCCTGCCCACGCAGAACAATCTTCTGCAATTTCTTCGGCCAGCCACCCGGCGGAAATCCTAGCGCCCCGGAAAGCATCTCCACCACCGAGTTCGGCAACGAAATGTCATGGTTCTCCGGCAGTTGCAGCATATCCGTGGGCTTCAATTCGTTGGCCATCAGAAACAGCGCCATGTCGCCAACCACTTTGCTCGATGGCGTCACTTTCACGATGTCGCCGAAAAGTTGGTTGACCTCCGCATACGTCGTCTCCACTTCGTGCCAACGATGTCCGAGCCCCATGGCCGCGGCTTGTTCCCGCAAATTTGTGAATTGGCCGCCGGGAATTTCGTGTTGGTACAGCCGCGCCGAACCTGACTTCGGCCCAGAGTCGAATGGCAAATAATAGGTCCGCACTGTCTCCCAGTAGTCCGAGCATTCGTTCAGCGCTTCCAGGTCCAGGCCCGTATTGCGTGGAGTATTCTGCAACGCCGCCACCACCGAATTCAGATTCGGCTGACTGGTCCCTCCGCTCATTGATGCTATGGCTCCGTCCGCCACATCCACTCCCGCATCGGCGGCTTTCAGCAGCGAGGCCGCATTCAGCCCGCTGGTATCGTGCGTGTGAAAATGTATCGGAATCCCAATCTCCTGCCGCAAAGCTTTCACCAGTGCGAATGCCGCGTATGGCCGGCACAATCCCGCCATATCTTTGATCGCCAAGAAATGCGCGCCTAGTTTTTCCAGTTGCTTGGCCATGGTCACGTAATATTTCAGCGAATATTTCGGCCGCGCCTCATCCAGAATGTCACCGGTATAACAAATTGCCGGCTCGCACACCGCGCCGGTATCCAGAACGGCATCGATCGCCACTCGCATGTTATCGATCGAATTCAGCGAATCGAAGATCCGGAAAATGTCGATGCCCTGGCGAAAGGATTCCTTCACGAACTCAATGATCACGTTGTCCGGATACGACGTGTACCCCACCGCATTC
The DNA here is from genome assembly GCA_036496065.1 of Candidatus Acidiferrum sp. Classification (GTDB taxonomy): domain Bacteria; phylum Acidobacteriota; class Terriglobia; order Acidiferrales; family UBA7541; genus Acidiferrum. The sequence continues at coordinate 3,764 of DASXLU010000232.1, read as the reverse complement.
GCGCCCCGCAGCAACATCTGAAAACAGATGTTCGGCACGCACGTGCGCAATTCCCGCAACCGCTGCCACGGATCCTCATGAAGGAAGCGCATGGAAGTGTCAAATGTCGCCCCGCCCCACATCTCCAGGCTGAACAAATTGGGCAGACGCTGAGCCACGGCATTCGCCGTCGCCAGCAAATCATGCGTCCGCACACGTGTGGCCATCAACGACTGGTGCGCGTCGCGAAAGGTCGTGTCTGTCAGCAGCAACCGCTTTTCCTTGTGCGCCCATGCCGCAAACTTCTTCGGTCCGAGCTTTTGCAGAAGCTGACGCGTTCCCGCAGGCGGAGCAATTCCCGGCCCCGTTGGCAGCGGCGCCTTCTCGACATTCTCCGGCACCCTCTTCCCTTTTACTTCCGGGTTGCCGTTCAGAATTACGTCGCCCAAATAGGACAGTAATTTGGTCGCGCGATCCGCTCGGCTTGCGAAGCGAAACAGTTCGGGCGATTCATCCAAAAATGATGTCGTCACTTCGCCAGCGCGAAAACGCGGATGGTTCACCACGTTTTCAAGGAACGGGATGTTTGTCTTCACCCCACGGATTCGAAATTCCCGCAGCGCGCGGTCCATGCGCTGGCATCCTTCCGTCAATGTTGTCCCCCAGGCCGTCACCTTCACTAGCAGCGAATCGTAGTAGGCCGCCAGCAGCGCGCCCGCGTATGCCGTGCCTCCATCCAGCCGAATCCCAAATCCCGCAGGCGAACGGTACGTCGATATCCGCCCATAATCCGGCGCGAAATGCTTTTCCGGATCTTCTGTCGTCACCCGGCACTGTAAGGCTGAACCATAGAGCGGAATCTTGTCCTGCGCCGGAAGTGAAAGCGGCGCTTCGTGAAGTTTGTGCCCTTGCGCCACTAGAATCTGGGCATGTACCAGGTCGATGCCCGTCACCATTTCGGTCACAGTGTGTTCCACCTGGATTCGCGGATTCACCTCGATGAAGTACCACTTCTCCGAATCCACGTCGTACAGAAACTCCACTGTGCCCGCGTTGCGATAATTCGCCTTCCGCGCGATCTGCACCGCCGCTTCGCACAACTCTGCGCGTATCTTCTCCCGCAAATTCGGCGCGGGAGCAACTTCCACCACTTTTTGATGACGCCGCTGCACCGAACAATCCCGTTCGTACAAATGCAGCAAGTTGCCGTGCTCATCGCCCAGTATCTGCACCTCAATATGTCGCGCACGCGGCAAATACTTCTCCAGAAAAACCGATGCGTCACCGAACGCCGATTTCGCTTCGCCCTGCGCTTCTTCCAGCCGCGCCGCCAGTTGCTCGGCGTCGTGCACCACACGCATGCCGCGTCCGCCGCCGCCCATCGACGCCTTCACGATCACCGGGTAGCCAATCTCCGCCGCGATCTTGTGCGCCTCTGCTGGGGAGTCCACCGCCTTCTCTGTGCCCGGCAGCACCGGAACCCCGGCCGCAATCGCCAGGCGCCGCGCCGCGGTCTTGTCACCCAGCAACTCCAACAGCTCGGGCGTCGGCCCTACAAATGCCAGACCAGCCTCGGCGCACGCCCGCGCGAGCGCAGGATTCTCTGACAAAAACCCGTAGCCCGGATGAATCGCATCCACTTCATGCGCTTTGGCGATCGCGATAATCCCGGGAATATCGAGGTACGCCTCGACCGGCCCTTTGCCCGTGCCTACCTGATAAGCCTCGTCTGCCTTGAAGCGATGCAGCGCCAGGCGATCTTCGTGCGAATAAATGGCCACCGTGCGCAAACCGAGTTCATTGGCCGCGCGGAATATGCGTATGGCTATTTCACTGCGATTGGCCGCAAGCAATTTGCGGATGGGTCGAATCTTCGTCATCGGTCGGCGTCAGCCTGCTCTCTGGAGTAGTGCGAAATTTTACATTGTTTCGTGGCCGAGCACACGTCAACGACACTTTTTCGTATGCCAGCCACACAGAAATTTTATGGAAGCAACAAACAGGTTCGCCAAGATTCCGTGAGTTAGTGCTTAAGTAGCGGAGTAGCGTACCGAATAGGTATACCGAAGTTCGAACCGCCAAAGCCTTTCACAATCGCATACGTCACGCCGATTACCCCGCCGTCTCGCACCAGCAGCGGACCGCCCGAACCACCGGAAGTCGTCTGGGCGTCATAAACAATCTTGTCGGGCAGCACATCGCCAACGTGCCCCTGCGTTACCAAGGGACGGATGAGCTTGCGCTTCGCCAGTTCCGCCAATACCAGCTTGGGCTCTCCCGCACTCGCTTTGACGATCTGCTTCACAGTCTCATCGCCCGCACGCGCCAGGATCGCGTCGAGTCCGGTAGCATAACCCACGCTGATAAGCTCTTCTCCACTGACGGCAGAATTGTTGCGGCTGTCCAGTTTGAGAATTTGTCGTTGCAAACCTGAAAGGTCACCGTGCACCAGCGCGAGGTCCGCCTCCTGCGAGATTTGCGAAATCCCCACCGATATCCCGTTCGGGACGCCAGGAAAATATGCGGTCATCTCAGCAATTACGGGCTCAAGGCCCTGTTGCGTCGCTGTTGCGAGTTCCTCGTTCTGCCACCAGGGCTGCACCACATGGTGGTTGGTGAGGATTTTTCCTTCCCCAGCGATGAATCCGGTGCCAAAGAAGTCGGCCCGCACTTCGGGCGTACGGCCTTCCGTTGTGTAGACAGGATTGCCTTCGCTGTCCTTGAGTGGCGAGCCATCACTGTCCACGCCGCCGTACCGCACCCGCAGGCCGGACCCTTTTTCATTGAACGCCACGGAAACATGCAGCAGGCAAACGCTGGGCACGAAATTACGGATCACCGTCTCGGCGCCTTGGGCTTTGCCTTCGATTTCGGTCAAACGGTTGGTGGTCTCGGCCAGTTGGCGGCGTAAGTCGCTCACGTCGCTGCCGTCCGGCGCGGAAAGCTTTTGTTTCAAGGCCTCGGTCTTCTGCTTCAGTTCTTCTTTCTGCTGCATCAGGTCCGCATTAGCAGGATCTTCGCGAAGGCGGCGCGCGGAGGCCAAAAGCTGCTCCTCATTTTTCACTCCCCGCTCGAGCTGTGCGATCACGCCATAGGCCCGCCTAGATTCTTTGTCGGCCTTGCGCGAGAACAAAAAGAAAATTGCGGCAATCACCAGCGCCAGGGAGAACAACGACACCACGCCAATCTTCAGGATGCGTTCCAGCGAAAACGCGTCGCGCGTCATTTTTTCCGTAACAGCCAACGCCTGAAACGCTGTCTGCGCAACCTGGTAGCTCTCCTCCGCGTTGTTCACCTTTTGCCCGAGCTGCTCCATCGCGCGCTTTTGGCGCAGTTGTGCGCGCACGCGGGCAAGCAACTCCGCTTCGTCCCATGGCGCAGTGACAACGTCGTCCGCCCCCGTCTGCAGCGCCCGAGCTCGTTCCGCGGAACCGCCATTGGTCAGCACAATCACTCGCACCTTCGAGGTGACGCTGAGCTCCTTGATTTCAGAGATAGCGTTGTTCGCGCGAGGCTCGTCCAAATCGGTGGAAAGTATGAAGACATCGGGCGGTTCGCTGAGCACGGCGCGGAAACCTTCTTCGGGCGTCCCGGCTTCACGAACCGTATATCCCGCGGTCTGCAAGGCAGAAAGAAGCCGCGCGCGGCTCGCGGAGTCCACATCAACGATTACAACAGTGTCGAGTTGCGATGCCACCTGCGTGTCCTATCCCGTGGTTAAACGACTTCGAAGAAAGGTTGTTAGTCTACCTTAGAGAGACGCTTCTTTCATGCTCGGCAGGTAC